>JASEGV010000116.1 GCA_030017895.1 Bacteroidota bacterium
ACCAGTCTGCATTCGGTAGAAAAATACACCGCTCGGAATATTTGTTGCATCCCAAATTGCTTCATAATAACCACCCTCTTTAAACTCATCAACAAGTGTTGCTACTTCACGTCCTAAAACATCATAGACTTTCAAAGTTACCCAATTGTCAATTCCTGCCCGTCCGTCAGGCGGGGGCAATTGATAATTTATAATTGTTGTAGGGTTGAAAGGATTGGGATGGTTCTGTTTGAGAGAATAATTCGTAGGAATAATTGTGCCAATATAATTTTCAACACCAACCCTTGAGTCAACAACGATACTTCCATCGAAAGTTAAACCTACAGGTTTTCCCTCGTTGAATAACAGATCGGAAATAGATACAGGATTTGTTCCGTAGGGTGTAGAAGACAACACTTTAAGTCGGACCTTCAATAAAATTCCAAAATTATTCACGGCATCGCTTCCCGCTGCGGCAATCGTAGTTGACCCAGCAACCGATGAAAAACCAGAAACCGACCAGCTTTCACTCATTGTTCCTACAGTGAGCGGAGTTAGAGGTTCGAAGTATGCAGGATTGAAATTAATTTTGAACTGAGCCGAGAATATTCCAGGTTGGTAACGTTCAATGTAAATTCCGAGATGTGCCCACCCCTCCACACCAACCGAATCGGTCATAACTCTTACCCGAATATCGTATAGAGTGATATTGCCGCTTGTGCCGATTGCACCGACCGAATCTTCAACCGACACTTTAATAATGCCGCTTCTTTTAACACGCAATAATCCTGTGCTCGAAATATCAGCGGCAGATGAATCAGAAACTTTCCAAACGAGCGGCGGGTTTATAGTACCTACTGTATTAAATTGCAGCGAATCGCCGGCAACTAGTGTAGCCGTCAGTGGATTTACCGAAAGAATAGACCTGTTCAGAACATTCAAACTTCCATTCCGGATATTACCGTAGAGACTTTCGTTGAATATCAAATCGGAGATATTAAAACCTGTACCACCGGTATAAATACTCGTTGCCTGACAATTCAGATAGACAAGCACTTGTGTACCAGCGCCATTCAACCGTGAAGTGCCGGCAAACGAGAGCATAATTTTACCGGAAATAATTTGAATGGTCGATTGCCCGAATTGCTCTAGCAATGATCCGGATTCTGTTGTTCCGAGTATTGTTACCAAATTCGGATCGAACGAAACAGAAAATTGACCCGAAGAAATATCCACCTGGCTTAGGTCGGTAACATAAACCGGCATCAAAAACGAACGACCTTGAATAAATGTAGTATCGCGGATAGTTAATTTGAATGCGCGAATTTCGATTTGTCCCGAAGTATCAATTGTCCCGTTTTGATCTCTCGCTATCACTTTGCAAAAACCGTGGCTGACAGCTCTTAAAAGTCCGTTACTGTCGATAGTAGCAATAGATGGATTTGTAACAGACCAGACAAACGGAGCAATTCCACCGGAAACACTAAATTGATTAGTTTCGCCAACCGTCAGCAATGATACATCTGGATGAACTGTTATAACCGGAAGGGGCTGAATATGGATTGTCCCGTTACGGGTAATAGTTGCAGGATTACCTTCGTTGAGCATAGCTTTTGCAAATGTAATTCCGGTTGCATTATGCGGCAAACCTAAAGCGGCAGAAATCTGTATATAAATTAAAGTTCCTGTATTAGTAAGTGCTTCAGTACCAGCGCCTGCAATTATAATGCGTCCGCCAGCAATGTTGAACATAGGTGTGCCCCAGCTTTCTGTAAGTGAACCAGATGAGATGACATTCTCAATGCGGATTGCGTTAGGGTCGAAATTTAACTCCAACTCATAAGAAGTTACATTCAAACCGTTCAAACTGCTATCTACGCTAACGGCGTACAGAAACGTCGTCCCGCGCAACACTGTGGTATCCTTTACAGAAATGCGAACCGGACCTGCCGCAGATAATTGAATAACCACGGCAGTAAAGATTAATATGAATAATAAGCGTTTCATAATTTTGGCTCCTTCTTTTTAATGGAATTATTTAGTAAGGAGCATTTTTTTCACATCTGTAAAATTAGTTTTTCCTTTAACGGTTATTTTATAGAAGAACATACCGTTTCCGACTTCCACACCTGCATCATTTCTACCATTCCAAACCACGCTATAGGAACCGGCATCCTTCTGCTCATCAACGAGTGTTGTTACTAGTTTTCCCACTACATCGTAAACGGTTATATTTACTTGTCCATCTCCCGGAATTTGATATCGAATAGTTGTAGAGGGATTAAATGGATTCGGATAATTTTGGTTCAATGAAAACTCGATAGGTATATCGCTTAGCATTATCTCATCCGCCTTCGCTAAAGCTGTAAAATCTGTTTCATTCAAAAGTACTCGCGTAAACTCGAATGAAGATTTCAGACTGCCTTTAATATCTTTATTGATGTCGAATGTCAATAATAAAACATTTCCATCTGCTTTAATGTATTCAGAGCCTGCAATAGCGACATTGATTTCACCCGCCGAAGACTTCTGATTCAATGTCATTCCGGAAAGTAATGAAGTTGTCTCAGTGTTTTTAAGTGTAAACAATTGAGTATCAAATTGAAGCGATAAATCGATACTCGCCAGATTTGTTACATTACTAAATTGGATTGGAAGAGTCATACTTGTACCACCGTTAAGAATCGCGCTGCCAAGTTTGATTTCGGATACCGTAAGTTTCGGCAAAATTACAGGTAGTTTCTTTCCAAGGTTTTCTACCGGGAATGATGTAATTTTTCCGACTACATATTGTAAAATTAATGAAGCATCAAAAGAAGTAATTCCCATCTCGCCACTTACATCCGCAGCCTGCTTTTGGATGGCGTTTAACGGGAACGCTACTGAATCGACAACGAATTTCAAAACTAAAGAGGCGTCGTAAGCTTGTATTACTCCATTCAAACTGACATCACCGGCTTTGGGCTTTAATGAACCTATCGTTCGATATGGCATAAAGTTTACGCTATCAGTTACACCATTACCAACACCACCGGGATTTGATGCATGAGCTGGACCTGAATTATCTCCCCACCAATTGTTCCTCGCATCAATATTGAAAACCTTATTTTGATTGAAGATACCCATTTCGGTGGATTGGTATATATCGCAATAATTGATAACAGGATTTGAAGAGCCGACTGCATAAAGAGCATTCCTGTTTTGCATAAAAGCGCTTCGTGTTATAATTGGACTTGCATTGTTTGTATATATCGCTCCTCGACCAAGCGCTGAATGCCCTCCGAATCGGAATACACCGTTTCTGATTCTGCATAACGGGTCGTTCGATTCGTCTTCAAACCGAACACTCCCCCAATATTCAACCCATGGGCTTGTGCGATTACTATCTGCGTTCGTATCGCCGCCATAAAAATCATCCAATAATGAAGTAAATACTATAGTGCTATCCGAGGTTGAGCCACCTTCAGCGATCAATCCTTTCCGAACAACCATACTTCCGTTTTGAACAAATTTCAAAATCACACCCGGCTCGATCGTCAATACTGCACCTGAACCGACTGTATAAGATCCAAAAATATACGGGATGTTTTTTACTCCGCCGAATGTTCGTATCGGTAATGTAAGATTTTGAGATAATGTTTCGTCAATTATCCTCACTCCTCGCCAGGTAGAACCCGATATGCTGTTGCCGATTGTAGAACTCGGATAAGATACTAACGATGATATCAATGGTGAATATGTAAGATTGTGAAATACGCAGCTATCGACAACAGGTTGAGATACCCCACTCATATAAATTCCCCCATTATTTTTATCGAAGTGGACGTTCGATAATATAGGAGATGCCTGATTAATATTTATTCCGTAATCGGCATAACGCACGATGGTGTTGCGTAATGAACAGTTAGCATCAATGCTTGCGTCTGCAAAAACTATTCGCGATAATCCCTCAATTACGGGAGTTTGAAAGCCGTTCCCTTCAGTATCGAGCGGGTTACCATAACTATCGTCAGCTACGCTCGTGAAAACTACCGGTTGCCCCGAAGTTCCATTTACAACAAGTCCACCATTAACCTGCATAACTCCACCTTTGAATACAACGCCCTCCGGAATCGTAATGGTTACACCGGTATTAATTGTTAGTCCTTGGTATATCATATAGCTGATGTTTGTGTAACCGGAAAGATTCCGCTTGACTACAGATGCGTTTGTGTTAAAAGTTTCCGGTAACAAACCAATAGCCATATAGCCCACATTCAAAGCAGTTACATTTGTAAAAGTCGGATTCGCAAACAAGCTCATGAATACCGGCGTGTGGCTTACGTTGTTAATTAATGTATTTGTTATGACCGGTTGGGCGCCGCCATAAATTCCAAGTCCGGAAGTATTTGAATGTTCAATATCGCAGCTATCAATCTTAGCCCGGCAGTTGGAAACAATTACATTTCCCCAATTTCCATATCCTCCGTACCCACTACCACCGTAACGTATTTCGCACAGTTTGAGAGAGTTCAATGAGTCAATAATTGAGTTATAAAATAATACACCCAACCAATGTCCGCGACCCGGAAAGCTGTTGCTGCCGTCATTATTTGTATCGCCGCCTTTTGAATCATCTCTAATAGCAGTGAAAACAATTTTTTCGGTTGGAGTTCCGTTGGCAACCAGTGCGCCATATACATAAAGCCCATAACTCCAGTCAATAAATTTCATAACTACACCCGGCTCAAGCGTTAGTACTGCATTCGGTTGTATAGTAAGCCAGTGAACTATGTAAGCAATATTATTTATACCTGCAACATCACGTTTTTTTAGTAAAGCGTTTGTATGAAGGTCGCCTTCTAAAATCCGAATACCTTGAGAACCATTTCCAGCAAATGTAATATTTGTTAAAGTCGGGTCCGACTTTAACGACATTGCAAACGGGTCGAGTCGGCAATCACTGATACTTACATTATCTACAAGTGTTGTGGAAGTTTCATCAAACCGAACGCCATAATGATTTGAATTTGTGATAGTAGAATTAAGAAGCTTTCCGTTCGCATCTGTAAATGATACAGCTCCCCAGCCATAAGCATCTGCAAATTTTACCTGACAGCTATCTAACAAACAAAAAGCATCATCGCTGCTTGCCTGAAATTTTATCATGCCCCAATTTCCTCTCGAGGGCGAGGTTGCAGGTCCGTCGTTATTCGTATCAAAAGGATTACCGACGTTATCGTCTCGAAATCCTGTAAACACAATTTGACCATCTGCAATATTTCCTTTTGCCTGGAAACCACCGTTTACAAGAACCTGTACTCCGTCATTCATTTTCACTACTACACCAGGTTCTACTGTAACATAAACACCGGTATTAATTGTTAAATGTCCAAGCAGGAGATATGTAATATTATTGAAACCGGCTACATTCCGCCGTTTAATAGTTCCATTGATTGCTAAATTTTCACCGATGATTCCGATGGCTGTCCACGCCGGATTTATAAACGTAAGCCCGCTAAGAGTTGGGTTTGCACAAACCGACATCGCGATCGGTGTGTATAGTGAGTTCGTTATCGTGGTATTTAAAATTTTTGGGTTAGAAAGTTGCGACGCGTATATACCATAAACATTGTCAGTAATTATACAATTTGAAATTGTCGGACTCGCATTCACAGTTGTTATCAAACCTTCGCCAACGTGGCTCTGACCAAAACGTAGCCGGCAATGATTCAGTATCGAATTCGTGTCGCTCGTTGCTTCAAAGATTATTCCCCCCCAATCAGTTCTCACCGGTGTTGTCGCTGTACCGTCCCGGTTGGTATCGCCTCCGAATGTATCATCCTTTATAGAAGTTATTGCGATTAAACTATCGGCACTTCCGTTGGCGACTAATTTCCCTTGTACAGCCAAGCGATTGCCATGTGTAATTCCTTTTAGAACAACACCTTTTTGAATTGTTAAAGTTCTACCCGGCGGCACCACTACATCCTGAAGCAATACATATGTAAGATTAGAGATACCGGTTACCGAACGAACAGGGATGAAGGCACCAGCAGGAATTACACCGCCAAATAATCCGATTGCATTATTGTAAATAGCCCCTGTAAATGAAAAAGTATTATTGTTAAAAACAGGATTAGAAGTAAGCGACATTACTAACGGTAATCGCTGACTGGAATTAATTGTATTGTTAGCGATAACAGGTGAGGAAATCCCAGTTACCATTATTCCATAGAAATTATTTGAGAAGGTACAATTATCGATGATGGGACTTGCGTTATCAATATTTACACCGCCGTTTTCTTCCCAGTAATTACCGCCGCCGTAAGAAATATTAGCGCGTCGTATTATACAAGCTGTATCAATACTCGAATTTCTAAATTGGATAGAACCCCAATATCTCGTTACAGGATTAGTAGCATTCCCGTCTCCGTTTGTATCGCCGCCGATTGTATCGTCAGTATAAGCTGTAAAAAATATGTTTTGCCCCACACCTGCATCCGCTATTAATGTTCCATCCACCATCAAATGCACATTTTCATTGAACTTTATAATATTAGATGATGAAATTCTCAAACTCCCGGCTGAATTTACTGTATAATGGCTATTGAATATATAAGGAACATTAATTGTATCTAAAGTCAAATTATTGTTGTTGCCCCCAAAGGCAATTAAAATTCCATTGTATCTATTACCTGGGCATCTCTAGAAACTCGCCGAATTTTGTAGAAAAAATATTTTACGTATATTTG
>JASEGV010000117.1 GCA_030017895.1 Bacteroidota bacterium
AAACTATTAAGTCAAAAATCTTGCATTATCGCAAACTCTTTCTTAATTTCTAATATCCTTAACTGTCTAAGTCTGTATTATCGATGACGGTTAGGGATAGGTGTGTTTTAATAGAAATTCAAAAGGGAAATATATCTAACCGATTAACTTTTTATTGTACAATAAAGTATAGATCACCGGAATAATAAATAGAACAAGTAAAGTGGCGGAAATCAAGCCTCCGATTGTTCCAAGTGCCAGTGAATGCCAAAAGCTATCGTGGGTTTCTTCGATAACTAATGGCAAAACACCGGCAATTGTGGTTAAAGTTGTTATTAATATCGGGCGCAAACGTGAAGCACTTCCTTTAATAACATTTTCAATAAAATCAGTTGATTCTATTTTAGAAAGTCTAGTTACTAACAATATCGAAATGTTGACCGAAATTCCCGTTAATAAAAGTACAGATGCATATCCTCCTCTATCAAATGTAGCATCGCTGAAATAAAAAGTTAAAAGTACCCCAATCATAGAAAACGGAACTGATAAAATAATGATAAACGGTTTCAAATAAGATTCAAACAAGGCAGCTGTTACCATATATACTATCAAAATTGCAAGAAAGATAATTAAGCCGAGTTCTATCTCCTTTTCAGGTGTGAGAAAAAAAAACACGTTAGTTTGTTCTACTGAATAACCGTGCGGTACATTATTCTTTACTTGCGTAACCACCGATTCAGTTAATTTTTGCCCATATTTATAAGGACCTTTGTATTCAAATGAAACATATCTTTGATATTGTTGGTTTTCACGAACAATTCTCGAAAGAACTTTTCTTTCTTTTACACTAATTATATCTTTTAATTTAACACCCTCACTTTTTTTTGTAGTAATTACTACATTCATCAGATCATCAAGGGAAAAATCTTTGTAACCGGAAAATTTAATAGAGTAATTAATTTCTTCACCGGCAACTTTTATACGCGTTGTTTGAACAGCTCCCCGAGACAACATCCTTACACGATGCATCAAATCGGCAACGCTCAATCCGTAATGTTCGACTAATTTCCGATTCGCGACTAGGGCAACCTCATATAAATTTTCGCTGTACATAAAAGATCTATCGACATCCACATTTGCTACACGCCTGTTGATGATTATTTTTTGGCGTATTTGTTCGGCAATTTCTTTAACTTTTTCGTAATTGTAACCAAGAATTTTAATATTATAGCTTGGCAATTGTGATGAACCGGTGAAAAAACCTGGCCCAAACCCCAAAACACCCACCGTAGCGCCCCCAATATTACTCATAAACGAAATAAGGTGTGCTTTCAAAACATAAGGGAATGAACTCTGGGCATTTTCTTCAGGAATTGTAATTGTAATATTCCCAATTTCGTTGTTGTAGATATTTGTAACATACTTATCGATATTCTTATCGAACTTGCTCAATTCATTTTCTACCAACTTGACAGCTTCATTAAGGCGTTCGAGTTCTGTACCCGCAGGCGTTCTAATAGTAACTAAAAGATAGGTTTCCGCTCCCCAACTCCATATTTCACCCCGATTTACATATTTAAAGAACAAATGCAAACTTCCACCAAAGGTATGGTCGACGTAAGGTTTTATTGTAGAATACAATTTACTGCTGAAGATTAAATTATAGGCAGGTGATATAACTGGTGTTTCTATCTTTTCAGGTAACAGCCATGTAGGTATTCCAAAAATCCAAATAGTTAAAATGATGCTGATTTTTTTAAACTTTATCAATTTTGCAAGTATTCTCTCATAAATTTTTGTTAAACGCTCTTGCAACCTAATTAGCATCGAATCTTGTTTTTCAAACCGGAAATATTTATAACTTGCCAATGGAACAAAACTGTAAGCGACAATCAAAGAAAAGAGAAGTGCAAAGTTCACCGTGATTGCAAATTGTTCAAAATAAAGGCGAACCTCTGGTGATAGAAAATATATCGGTATTAAAGCACCGACCGTCGTTAAAGTTGCTGCAAATATGGGCAGAGCAATATCGTTCAACGCTAAATACAAAGCCATACTTCTGTCGGTATTCAATCTATTATATCTTGAAATATTTTCTACAACGACTATAGAGTTATCAACTATCAACCCGAAGGCAAGTGTAAGACCTGCTAAAGTTATTATGTTAATGCTCAATTTCAAAAAATACATTGCAATAAAAGTAAGCAATACTGAGAATAAAATAGATGATATTACAATGATTGGCGCCCTAAAATTAAGAAAAGCAAACATTAATACACTAAAGATAAATATTACTGAAAAAATCGACCTGTTTGATATTTTATTTATATCCTTCCTAATGGTCTCACTTTTATCAATTTCCTTGATAACATTAAAGTTGCTGGGCAATTTTTTTTCTAGTGCAGCCATTTTTTCGATAACTCTATCGGCAGTTGTTACAATGTTAACGTGCGGTTCTTTATCGATCTGTATAGTAACAGCCGATTTACCATTTATGCGGTAATAGCTATACACAGCTTCGAATTCATTGTTCACAATTCCAATATCTTCGAGGTAAATTATCCTGCCATCATTTAATATTTTTAGAGGATGTTTATTGATTTGTTCGATACCTATTTCAGGGGTTTCAAATTCTTTATTAAAGATTCTTATGTTGGTTTTTTTCCCTCCCTCCAAGATATTTCCCAATGAAGTAATCGTTTCAAAACCTTGCATTACATCTTGAATTTCCTTCAGACCGATTTGGAAAAGATTTAATTTTTCATGGTCAAGTTCTATCTGTATTTCCTTCTTCGCTCCGCCATAAATCTGAACATTTGCAACTCCTTCAATAGACATCAATTCAGTAAGCATTTTTTGTTCTACTATTTTGCGTATTTCTGAATTTGAATAGGGTGCAGATATTGTATAGGTAATAAATCCTTGCAACTTTTCAAAATCTTCGGGTATATATTTCTGAATCCTCGGTGGTGATACGTCGTAAGGTAATAACTCAGTTAAGCTGGCTAACTTCTCGTTCAAATCGAGAACTGCAAAATTCATTTTAACGTCAGCGCCAAATTCGACAGTTACACGCGAAAGCCCTTCCTGCGATATCGATGTAATGCGTTTCACCCCATTAATAGTGTTACAAAGTTCTTCTATAGGTGATGAGATGATTGATTCCATCGTTTCGGGAGAAGTGTTTCCC
Organism: Bacteroidota bacterium; assembly: GCA_030017895.1. Classification (NCBI taxonomy): domain Bacteria; kingdom Pseudomonadati; phylum Bacteroidota; species Bacteroidota bacterium. The sequence continues at coordinate 3,170 of JASEGV010000117.1, forward strand.
CAGTATGTTGATATTGTTATACGAGGGAATTCCACACTCGGTGAAAGTTCAATGGGAAGTTGGACGGCAGTAGCTATTCCTATCAAAAGAATAGCTGAATAAACCATCGTAACAAATAAAGGACGATTGGTTAGAATATTTATATATCTATACAATTTATTTTATCGAAGAATCTTTATCAAAGAATGAATACAATATCGGAACGACTATCAAAGTTAGAAAAGTAGATGACAGCAAACCGCCCACTATTGCAATTGAGAGAGCTATTTGTAGTTGTGAGCCGGCGCCAGTACTCAACATCATAGGAATAAGTGCAAAAACAACTGTGAGTGTATTCATAACAATCGGGCGAAATCTCTGCTTACCTGCTTCTATGATTGATTCTCGGACAGATAGATTTTCCCGGCGTTTACGAAGTATAAAATCGATTTTAACTACTGCGTCGTTATCGGCAATACCTACAAGTATAATCAAACCAACTAATGAGATTACACTTAAGCTCTGACCAGTTACGAATAACAATACTATCGCACCCACAATCGCTAAAGGGATAGAAAATATTATTATCAACGGAATACGGAGCGATTCGAACTCTGCTGCTAAAATCATATACATAAGGGCAATCGAAAGTAAGAGCGACATAATTAATGCTTTTAAAGCATCCTGCATTTCCTCATTAACCCCGCCAACTTCTATACTATATCCAGCAGGAATGTTTAACGGTTTTAACTCTTCTTTGATTGTGTTTATTATTTCGTTAATGCTCGAACCGGTAAAATTTGCCAACACACTCATTTGTCGATTATTATTTTCCCGACAAATTTCTAAGTAGCCCTCTGAATGCCGATATTTAATAAAATCCCGGAGCTGTACCTCGCCATTTTTTGTGGTTATCGAATTGTTCAATAAATCATAAATTTCATCCCTATCCGCTTCAGTTGCTCTCACTAATAATGTAATTTTTTTATCAAAATCACTTATAGTTGTTGCTTCGCGTCCTTTAAATATTGTGCTTATGAAATTCGAAATGTCCCTGATGGTCAATCCATACATCGCCGCTTTTGTTCTATCGATTTCAATTAAATATTCAGGAATACCTTTTTCGAAACCCAACCGTAAATCTTTTAAATTGTTAATGCTCTTTAGATATGGTAGTAATTCTTGCGCAACCTTTGCTGCTGTGTTCAAGTCTTTCCCTACAATTTTTATTTGTATATCATTTTCTGACGGATTGAGTATTTTTTCGAAAGTGGATTTCGGTTTGTGAATAGCATAACTTACATTCTTGAACTTTTCTAATATTTTTCTTATGTCTTTGATAGTGTTAGATGGAACAAATTGATTTTTAATTTTCACGTACATTTCTGCTCTATCAATAGAGCTTCGTGTAATGCTTAGAATATCATGCTCATCTACAATACCGATATTTGACAACACATACTCGATCGAATTCATTGCTGTAAGCTCATTTTCTATTAAATGCACTAGTTGCGAAGTTCCATAAAGCGATGTACCTCTTGGCATTTTAGTTTCTAAAATAAATTCGTGTTGTTCAACATTTGGAAAAAATTCTTTCGGCATTATTACAATCAGAAAAACCGTAATTGCGAATAAAATAATTGTTCCCACCAACACTTTTATTCTATTCTCAAGCGCATAGAGTAAAAGCCACTCATATTTATTAAACAAAATCTCAATCAATTTCGATATTCTGTTAAAAATTCGATTATAGGTTTTACCACTTAATAACGAACTATTTTTTATAATTTTCTTCCTTGAAGCTAACATTGGAATCAGCGTCATAGCAACAAATAACGACGCCATAAGAGAAATTGTGATGCTTAACGATTGATCCCTGAAAAGCTCTGCTGCAATTCCTTTTATATAAATAAGCGGAAGAAAGACTGCAACAGTGGTCAATGTAGAAGCTGTAATAGCTAATCCCACCTCTGAAGCACCGAGCGCTGCTGATTCTGTTAAACTTTTGCCACTTTGTCTATGTCTTGAAATATTTTCTATTACGACTATAGAATTGTCTAAAAGCATACCAACACCAACAGCCAATCCGCCCATCGAAATAATGTTTAAATTTACACCTAAAAAGTACATAAGTAAAAAAGTGGCAAGCAAAGAGGTTGGTATCGTTATTCCTATTATAAGCGGGTCTCGAAAGTTGTACAAGAAAAAGAATAATACGATAAACGCCAAAATTCCGCCGTAAACCACCTCCTGCTCAACATTTGATATAGCATCGTTGATAAATTCTGACTGACTGAAAATAACAGAAATATTAAAGTCTTTATATTCTTCATTTAGCTGTTTAATTACTTCTTGAACTTCCTTGGCGGTATTGACTGTGTTCGAGCCGACCTCTTTTTTAACTAATATCGATATTGTTTCTTTACCGTTTAACCGTGAAATGCCTTGTCGTTCTTTAAAATCATCTACAACTTCTGCAACATCTTTTATGTGGACAATTTTTCTCTTCCCATCGACAGAGGTATTTTTTTCTAGGTTATTGTTTACTATAGTGTTTTTAATTTCTTCTACAGTTTGTAATTCGCCTAAAATTCTAAGAGAAAACCGGAACCATCCGCTTTTTATATCGCCGCCGGGTAAATTTACGTTAGCCGCTGAGATTGAAGCAACAACATCTTCGATAGAAAGAGCAAATGTCTTTAACAATTGCATGTTTACATTTACTTGTATTTCGCGCTCTAATCCTCCCAAAATAGAAGCTTGTGCAACTCCATCAATTTGTTCAAGCCGGCGTTTTATTACAAGTCGTGAATATTCTTTTAGGTTGACAAGATATTCTTTATCTTGAACCGACATCTTGTGCGATTTTACATTCGTAGTACCCGCTATGTAATTATCTGTTTTCCTGCTGGTAACTACAAGTGTCATTATCGGGAAACTTGAAGGGTCTAAGCGCACAATCGTTGGTCTGCCGGCTTCTTTGGGAAGCATGTAACGCAGTTGGTCTAATTTTTCCCGAACATGCAGTGCGGCAAAATCCATATCCGAACCCCACAAAAATTCGACAATAACTAATGATAAACCTTCGCGAGATGTAGAAGTTACTTTTTTAATTCCGGTAATAGTTCCGACCGAAGCTTCAATTGGTTCTGTTATCAAAGCTTCTACTTCTTCGGGTGCTGCGTTCGGATAAGATGTTTGTATTGTTAGCTTCGGTATGTCAATTTCGGGGAGTAAATCGGTGCTGAGCTGGT
>JASEGV010000118.1 GCA_030017895.1 Bacteroidota bacterium
GTTACGCTGTTTCTATCTATCATTTTTACCCACTCACTTCCACGATGAGCCTTTTTTAATAAAGCGGTTTGACAAGTTCACCGAGAGAATATGAAATTGGATACATGGATAAATGGAGTAGTGGAGTGATGGATTTTGGGATTGTTGGATTATTGGATTGGTGGATTCTGCCTGAGGCGGACGAATTACGCTCCGTCCCGATGGGACTAGAGTCCCTTCGGGAAATATCGAATGACGAATGATGAATGATGAATCCACCTATATTTTAAACCTCTACCGCTCTTACTAATATCACACATCGTTAGCCTCTTAACTTGTTATATGTGAAAATTTTATTTTCCTGCTAAAATATAAGTATGAATTATACATATTCTGAACATTTCAAATTTATTTTTGATTGTTTTTCAATATCTACAATCCTATTATAGAACGTCCGTTTTTAGAAGCGCTGTTAAAATTCTCCGAAAATCTCGCCTCGAAACAGGGTCGACACCAGTAGTGGGTTCGTCAAGAAAAATTAATTTGGGTTTATGAATTAATGTGCGCACGTTGGGTATCACCCTTCTGTTTGTTACTTACACAACTCATTTCGAATAGGTTGCTAATCCGTTGATAATCCTCCCCAGCATTTTTGAAATTTGCTTCAGCTTGTTGTAAATCTTCTTTCTGTGTTCCTCTTGTTATTCGTAAGTACTGTGCCTTATACGCCTTGGCGTTTGCAATTGATTTCCCATTTTTCGCCTGATTTTGCCATTCCCGCAGAGAGTTTTGCCAATTCCCGCAGAAGCATTATTTCCTTCTCGAAAAGTTTTTAAAAGTTAGCGTTTTCGTTTCCAATTCGATAGTATTATCACAAATTGAACTGGAATTTAGTGGCATAAAACTTGGCTGCATTACGAATACAATTAAATGAAGTATTTTACAAACAAATATTAAGGAGATTTCATGTTAAAAAAAATAACTATTTTTGCACTTCTGTTTTTATTCGTTGGCGTTGCGATGGCACAGCTACCTGCAGCTCCAACTAATTTGACAGTCGAAAAATTAAATAACCCACAGAGTTTTAGCTATGCTAAACTACAATGGGAATATTCGATTATGAATTTCCAATTTATTATTTATAAAGCGGTTAATGATCGGCCGTTCGTTAAAATTGCTGTAACGAGAATGTTACACTTTGTGGACCCGATGGTTCCGCCAGGACATATTTACCGTTATTATGTAACCGCAATCCAAAACAATTTAAACGAGAGCTTACCAAGCAACGAAGTTGTATTTGTTCCGGATTCAACACCCCCTCCACCTAATATGGTTCGAGGTTTCATATCAGGAAATATTATAAACGATTCAACTGCTGAACCGATCGGCGGAGTAAGATTGAGGTTTTATAAATTGAACGGTTGGATGTATTGGCGCGAAGCCCGAACAGATTCTTTTGGCAATTATTTTGCGCCATTGGATACGGGAACATTCCTCGTCTATGCAAGCAAGTGGACATACATTCCCGAATGGTTCGACAATTCTCTAACACGCGAAAATGCTACACCAGTATCAATAACTGTAGGTGATACAAGCACTGCAAACTTCGGTTTAAAGCGTGTGATAATACCACCGCCGCCTGTATGGGTATCTGTCAGCGGAACTGTTATCGACAGCGTAGCACTGACTCCACTCAATGACGCGCATGTTCTCTTTATGCGAACCAACCGCACAATAAACATGGCTCAAAACCAAGACGGATACCTTTTTGGCAATAGAGAGGAATTGATGTACGTACATGGGTTTGGTACAATATCCGGTATTATAGGTAAAGCACGCACCGATGAGAATGGCAATTATACCGTTCGAGTGCCTGCCGGATTTTCGTACATAGCGCTGGCGGTAAAACTCGGTTATATTCCAGAATTCTACAACAATAAACTTACACCCTTCGATGCCGACAAAATAACTATAGTCGGCGACACAAGCGGAATTAATTTTGACTTGGTTCTGAATCCTGATACACAAAACAGCTTAACAGGAAAAGTTAAAAACGAGCTTAGCGATGGTGTTATGTCTAAGGTTGTATTGTTCCAAAAAGTTGCAAACCGAATTATGCCAGTCCGATACACAGTTAGCGATACACTCGGTAATTATGCATTCAACTTCTTAAACTCAGGATATTACCTCGCAAAAGCTTACCCACTTGCTTTTTACGCTCCTGCTTGGTACGACGCAGATAGTTGTGGAATTTTCTGCTGGGCAAATGCCGATAGTTTTATGGTGGATGGAAACACTACAGGAATTGATATTTGTGTTCTTCCGATTCCGACAAGTGGTTTCGCAAGCATTCTCGGAACAGTTAACGTAATCGGCAAGAATAACATTATTCAAGGCGTAACCGTATATGCTGTATCACTCGCTACTAATTCGATTGTAAGTTACGATATTACTGAAGAAGATGGAAAATTCGAATTGTCGAATTTAGCACCGGGATCGTATAAAGTCGTGGTCGATAAAGAAGGATACAATGCAGTAAGCACGCCGGTTTATTCTGTAAGCTCAGAGAATAATTATACAGAAGAAAATGCACAGATACTTATCTCGAGTGCAACATTAGGAATAGGTGGAAATGATAATTTGCCCGACAAATATTCATTAAATCAGAACTATCCTAATCCCTTTAACCCAACAACCGAGATTAGTTTTGCGATTCCAAAAATGAGCAAAGTGAATATAACTGTGTACAACCTGTTAGGTCAACAGATTACCACATTGCTAAACGGTGAACTAAACACCGGTAATTATTCCGTAGTGTGGAATGGAACCGATACCAACGGTAGAATAGTGGGCAGCAGTGTTTACTTCTATAAGATCACTGCAAATTCACTTGATAATAGCTTGACTTTTTCAAGCGTTAAAAAAATGTTATTAGTCAAATAGGTAACTCCTTAAGTAGTTGATTCCTCAAAAACCCGTTTTTCAAATCACGATTGAAGGACGGGTTTTTAAAATTATTTCCCATTTGGTAGAGATGGAAATATTTTGTAAATTTTTTTGTACAAACAATTAAAGTGAATTTATGATTAGAAGAGTTACTCTCTTATTCATCTTGATGCTGAGCATTACACCAGCGGGGTTACTTTTTACTACGGAGAAAAGCAAGAATAAGAGCTTCCCGATTAAAGAGATATTCAACAATCGTTCTCAATCGGTGATATACTCCCCTTTTAAAACTTTTTATTTTTCTCAAATAACACCCGCTTCTACTGTTGTATTTGAAGAAAGCTTTGAAGGCACATCAGGTTTTCCACCATTAGGTTGGAAAACAGTAAACAAAGACGGTGGCGGAACAACCGGTCCTTGGTTTCAGGGAAATCCATCTATTTTTACGGCATATTCTGGCAATGGGTATGCGGCAGCAAACTACCAAGGCGCCAACGATTTTTATATTGATGAATGGTTAATTTCGCCACTTATACCAGCTATAAGCTCGAATGATACTCTCACCTTCTATCACCGATCTCCAGATTACTCCTCGTGGGCTGATTCTGTTGAAGTGCGAATTTCTACCACCGATACTGCCATCGCATCATTCACGAAAAGTTTGGATTACTTTGAAACCTCTACTACTGGTTGGACGCAGAAAAAATATGCTTTAAAAAACTTTGTCACAAACGGCAGTAACATCTACATAGCTTTTAGATATCTAATGTACGACGGGGGTATATCGGGTTTTAATTCTGATTATGTGGGGATTGATTTGGTACAAATTGTAAGACCACAATTACAAAAAGATATGAAAGTTGTTTCAATTGACTTCCCAATTCACGGTACTAAGCTTACACAAGGAAGTACTTTTAATCCGACTGCTACATTTGAGAATGTTGGAAGCTCGGTGCTTTCTAACATTCCGGTCCGAATGAGAATTTTTTCACCTACGGGTGAGATGTTCGAAAGCAACAAAACAGTATCGTCATTAAACACAAACCAGTCGACATCTGTAACTTTCGACAGTTATACCCCCCTCATCAACGGCGCTTACAAAGTTAGAGTATATTCACTCCTTACCGGCGACGAAAATTCCGCAAACGATTCGTTGGGAATAAATTTCAATGCTGCAATATTGTTGGCTGGAACTTTTACCGTTGGAGCGGGGGGCGATATCCCGACAATCAATGCAGCCGTCGATTCGTTGTCCAAAAATATTATCTCTGGCGATATTACATTATCACTCATCAGTAGTGTCTATAATGAATCGCCGGTCGCAATTCCTGATTTGGATTATTCGTTATCCACAAACAAAGTTATCATCAAACCGGCGAGCGGCAAGTCTCCTAAGATTAATATAAACTCCACCGCAGATAAACCTTACGGTTTTAAGATTAGCGGTGCAACGAAAATTATTATAGACGGCTCTAACAGTAGCTTAGAAGAAAAAAACCTTACTATAAATTTATTGGGTAATAATGGTAAAATCGGTATACGCGTCGTCAGTGTTTTTGGTGCAAGCGCCGATAGCAACATCATAAAAAATCTCTGTATTTCAACAGGCGCAGATTCGTTACTATCTACAGATGGATATTTTGGAATTTTAATTACTGGTTACAACAGTAGTTTTCCCGCTGTTGGGAATACTATTTCGAACTGCGACATTACGAAGCATGGTTCTATAGGCATCGCTGCACAATGGTTAAGCGGTGTCGTTATCGAAAACAACTACATACACGACTGGAAACAGGTTGGCGGTACGAACGATGTGCACGGAATCTGGATTGCGGACGGGGTATCGGGTGCTATTGTCCGCGCAAATATAATTTCTAATATTTTGACTGTCGTAAATTTTTCGTGGGCTGTTGGAATAGAAAATAGCTCTGGTTCAACTTCTAACTCAAAATTTTATAATAATTTTATCCATAATGTTTTATCATACGGTTCGGGCACACAAGTTAATTATTCACGCGGAATTTACAGCAGCAACACCGCTAACATGGGCGACGGCTACTATTATAACTCTATATATCTTTCGGGAATTGATTTCTCGACTTCTCCACTAAGTCGTACAACTGGCTTTGAGTTTTATGGTGGCGTGAATATCTCTCTGAAAAACAACATTGTCTTTAACGAAACAAACCTAACGGGCACATCTACTGACAATAAAGCTTACGCAATATATCTTTCTCCTATACCTACAAATTTCGTATCTAACAACAACGACTTATATACACCCAGCGCTAAAGGTGTAGTCGGTTTTAACATAAGCAACAGAGTAACACTGAACGATTGGAAAAATTCTTTCGCACCAAAGCAAGATAGCTTAAGTATCAGCGCTGACCCGATATTTGTTTCAAAAGCTACTGGTAATTTACACATTGTTACGTCTGTATCGTCGCCTGTTAATTCTGCTGGCTTACCGATTCCAGGCATCACAACCGATATCGATGGTAACACAAGGAGTACTTCGACTCCAGATATTGGAGCGGACGAATTTTCGCCAGGTGTATTCTCTGTCGTTGTTGATTATACAAGCGGATGGAATTTGGTATCGGTTCCGGTTACAGTTTCGGATTACACTAAAACGAAGATTTTCCCCACATCTATATCGAATACCTTCTCATACGACGGCGCTTACGATGCCCAAGCGACGCTAAAGAACGGAACCGGTTACTGGTTGAAGTTCGGTGCGTATCAATACATAAACATTGATGGCTTGCCGCGTCTTATTGATACTGTCGATGTAAAAGCAGGATGGAATTTAGTTGGTTCCGTTTCATTTTCAATTCCAACAAGCTCAATTATACAACTGCCGGATAATAATATAATATCGAGTATTTATGGATATAATTTGGGGTATATGCCTGTAACCGTTCTAGTGCCTGGGAAAGGATATTGGATAAAAATTAAACAAGATGGAAAACTTGTTCTTATAACTCCCTAGTATGTTTGGGTAAATTTCATAATACATCCGTATCATAGTTAACTTCACACGTCAACATTAACATTCGGGAATAATTATCGTCTCCAATCATTTTGATTTTGTTTGATAATTTGTAATTTACAATTCGTTTTAATAATTTGATACGAATTTAATTAAGGGCGGTTCCAAAAATTGACTTATTGAATACTTTTTTTTGTATATTTAA
>JASEGV010000119.1 GCA_030017895.1 Bacteroidota bacterium
TAAAATCTATAACACTAAACTTATATTTGAATTTTTGGAACTGCCCTTAAATAAAAATAAAACTATCAAGTATAAATTAAAGACAAAAATTTCTCACCCTTACATTTGGCAAAAAGAAGGAATTTGTGGTGGAGTACCTGTAATAAAAGGAACTCGCATTTCGGTTGCTACGATTGCTGAATTGGAAAAATCGGGGATGTTGGTTGATGAAATTGTTGTGAGCTATCCGCATTTAAATCACTCTCAGGTATACGACGCACTTTCTTATTATTATGAAAATAAAAGAGAAATTGATAAAGAGATAAAACAGCAAAACCATGAGTTGGATATTCTAACACAAAAAAATTATAATGGGTCAGGTAAAATTATACTTGGATGAAGATATTCCAATTGGTATTGAATTGGCACTAAAAAGCCGTGGTTATGATGTTGTCAGCACAAGAAAAATGCATAATTTAGGAGCCACAGACAATAAACAATTAGAATTTGCAGTGAGTGAGGGAGGTTGTATTGTAACAAGAAATGCCAAAGATTTTATTTTGTTAGCTAAAGTATATTGGAAACAACAACGTAGCCATCATGGAATTATTCTTACACGGAAGGTAGATGTTAGTGTCCTCGTACATGCATTAGCCGTTTTTATCCATTCAAAGGCTTTAGAAGAAGTTAATAACCAAACGTGGTGGATATAAACGCGTGAAAATCTACACAAAAACCGGCGACAAAGGTGAAACCTCTCTCTATGGAGGAAAACGAGTCTCTAAAGCTGCTATTCGAATTGAAGCTTACGGAACCGTCGATGAACTGAATTCGGTTATCGGTATTTGCCGGGCAATGAACCCGCCCCAAAGAGTTGATGAGGCGCTTATTAAAATCCAGCATCAGCTTTTTACACTCGGCGCCGATTTAGCTTCGCCATTATCGAACAGAAAAAATAAAAATGTTCCGAGAATTTCTGAAGATGATGCAAAGTTTTTGGAAGAATTGATTGATAAGTTAGATTCAGAAATAAAGCCGCTTCGGAATTTTATACTTCCGGCCGGCTCATTGCTCACAGCCCATGTTCATTTTGCACGGACTGTTTGTCGCCGCACTGAAAGATTAGTCGTACAACTCTCTAAAAAAGAAAAGATGGGCACACAACCTATTATTTTTTTAAACCGTCTCTCCGATTTTTTGTTTGTGCTGGCAAGGTGGGTTAACCATCTTCAAAACGAAAATGAAATAACCTGGACCAAGAAAATATAAATTTTTTAAATAATTACAGAAAGCAATTTGTTATGCGTAACCGTCTCTTTTTTTTATTTATGATATTCCTATTCCTATTCCTTCCCAACCTTACCAATTCCCAAATCGGCAAAGATGGTATCCCCGAAGAAGAAGGGGAGAACAGGTCGTTGCGTGAAGAATGGTTTTACAAACAACGCGCTCTTCCTTTCGATGAGATACCAGAAAATGCTCGGATGCAAGCTTATGAACAGGATAAAATTCTTAGCAGGTTTTTCAACAAAAATTTATTGCAGGTTTCTTATCCTACTTGGATTAATGTTGGACCATCACCTGCGGCAACAATGTCGTACAGCCCACTCTGGGGAAATATTTCGGGAAGAATGCGGAGCGTTGCAGTCCATCCATTAAACCCGGATATCATTTACATCGGTGCTGCGAACGGCGGAGTTTGGAAAACTACGAATGGTGGATTGTCGTGGTTTCCATTAACTGAAAATGAAGCAAGCTTGGCTATGGGAGCTATCGCAATCGATCCGAATAATCCTGAAATAATTTTTGCTGGAACCGGTGAAGCATTAGCTGGAACAGACCGGACGACATACTTCGGCTCCGGTTTTCTTAAATCTACGAATGGAGGAAACACGTGGACAAGAATTACAAACGGTTTTGGCAGCAACACTCACTTCTCAAAAATTGCTGTCAGGTCATCCAACTCTAATTTTGTTTATGCGGCACTTGCTCAAGGTTTATGGTATGCTGCTACACCCAACAATCAAGGTGTTTGGCGGAGTACCGACGGTGGCACTAACTGGACTCGTACGCTCAATGTAACTCGTGCCTTTGATGTAATCATTCATCCGACAGGCCAAGATACAGTTTATGCTTCTGTTGGCAATGCGGCATCTTCAAGCGGATTTTACAAATCTACTGATGCCGGGTTAACATGGGTTCAGCAAAACAGCGGATTGGTTTCAGCAAGTTCAATTCGAAGAATGCACATCTCACAATCTCAAAATAGTCCCTCCACGATTTATTCTGTAATTTATTCAAGCGACTCAACAAGAGTATTTAAAAGCACAAACGGTGGAGGCTCATGGTTTCGTACCGGTGGTAATTACTGGTTTGGTGGGATTTGGGGCAGTACCTATTATGACCAAGGCTGGTATGATTTACACATTGCTGTAAATCCTCAAAACCCGGATATCGTTTATGTCGGAAATGTTGATTTGATGAAAACAACAAATGGTGGAACATCTTGGACACGATTAGTAACAAGCTGGGATGGTAAAGCACACGTTGATCAGCATGCTATGGCATTTCATCCATCTGAACCAAACACAATATTTATAGTCAACGATGGTGGTATTAATAAATCAACAAATGGCGGTTCTACATTTACGAGTTTAAATTCTGATTTATCTATAACTCAATTTTATCATATCGCAACAAGTCCTCACGATGTAACTCATCTTATCGGTGGAACGCAAGATAATGCAACACAACGTCGCCCGCCGGGTAGTTCAAATTGGGTTGGTGTTATTGGGGGCGACGGCGGTCAGGTCGTTTTCGATTATTCCAATCCGAATTTTATTTATGGAGAATATGTTTATGGATCGATTTATAGGAGTCAAGATGGCGGAAATTCATTCTATCAAATTACATCTGGATTACTTGAAAGTGGTGCCTGGATCGCTCCCATTTTAATCCATCCTACAATTCCAACAACTCTCTACACGGCAACATACCGGGTGTATCAAACTACTGACCGTGGTAGTAATTGGACTCCGATTTCAAACGCTTTGTTAGGAACAACTCGCATTAACGCAATGGATATTAGTAGTACAAATCCCAACCTATTACTTGCACTTGCTTCCGAAGGGACATCTTCGCCGGCGGTTTTCATATCCAGCGATGGCGCGTTGAACTGGCAAAATATAACTTCCGGTTTACCAACCCGGTATATGACACGAGTTCGGTTTCATCCTGATTCATCAAATATTTTATTTGTTACAGTTTCTGGGTTTGGAACTGGGCACGTTTACCGTTCGACAAATTCAGGAAATAGCTGGACGAATATTTCCACCTCACTTCCCGATATTCCGGCAAACGATATTTTTATTGATCCAACAAACGCCAACAACAGATATTTTGTCGCAACCGACCTTGGTGTTTATGTTACAGAGGATGCGGGTTTAGGTTGGGTTAAACTGATCCAAAGTTTTCCTAACACTGCGGCAGTAAGTTTTAGTTATCATTCAGCAACTCGAATATTAAGAGTCGGAACTCACGGCAGAGGTATTTTTGAGATGGCGCTGCCGCAAATCACAGGCAACATCAGCGGTAAAAAATATTTCGATGTTGAACAGGATAGCTCCATCGCTTCTAATACCGGATTAGCCGGTTGGGTTATTAAATTATACAAAAATGGTTTACTACAAACCCGAACAGTTACAGACGGAAGCGGAAATTATTCTTTTAATTCGTTTCCACCCGGAACATATACAGTTGAAGAAAGTTTAAGTACAGGATGGATGCAAACTTTTCCACGAGTTAGTTCGTTGAATGTTACACTAACTAATTACGGTTACAATGCCGGCAGTCGTGCTTATTTAGTTTCGCTTGTTGAAGGTGCGAACATAACGAATATTGATTTTGGTAATTTCCAGTTCGGCTCTATTAGTGGTAAAAAATACTTCGATGTTGAAAGAGACAGTTCAATTATCGGTAATCCGAAAATAGAAAATTGGGTAATTAAATTATTTAAAGATGGACTCTTGGAGCGGCGGGCAGTTACAAATACAGAGGGTGATTATATTTTTTCAAACCTGAATGCCGGAACGTACACTGTTGAAGAGAGCTTAAAAACCGATTGGATACAAACTTATCCACGAGTTGGAGCGGCGGGTGTTGTTCTCAATACTTTTGGACAGAACGCCGGCTCGCGTGCATATTCGCTTGAAGTTACCGGAAGTTCGAACGTTAGCGGAAAAGATTTTGGAAATTATGCAATGAGTTCAATAAGTGTCAATCGAAATCTAAACGAAGGTTGGAATTTAGTTTCAGTACCACTTTATGTTTTAGATTGGTATCGTGACGCGATATTTCCTAATACCTCTGCGGAGGTTTACGGATATTCAGGAAAATATATCCAGGCAAACTCATTATCATCGGGGCAAGGATATTGGGTAAAATATTCTTCCCCTCAAAATATTTTTATCAATGGTTGGCAAATTTTATCGGATTCGATTCAACTTCGAAAAGGTTGGAACATCGTCGGTTCAATTTCTGATTCGGTTTTAATTTCATCGTTAACAACAGACCCACCGGGGATTCTCGCCAGCCAATTTTTTGGCTTCAACTCCGGTTATTATAATGCCGATAAAATTAAACCGATGGAAGGATATTGGATAAAAGCAGCAAATGATGGAAAGTTATATTTATCACAAACCACTTCATCAAAACTGAAGACAATAAATTATGCGGAAAACCTTAGTAGTTTAAATTCACTAACATTTGAAGCCGGCAGTAAAAAGCAGACTTTGTATTTTGGAAAAAACAAAAATCGGTTTTATGGCGAACTGCCTCCTATACCGCCAACCGACGCGTTTGATGTTCGGTTCGAAACGGGAAAGTTTATAGAATTGATTCCCGATAAATTTCAGAATACTTTTGAACTTCCAATTTTAATTCAATCGAACAGCAATCCAATAAAAATTACGTGGAACGTAAAAGATGGTGATGACGTCAGGTATCAGCTACAAAATAATGCCGAAAATAGTAGAGCCATTTCAGGAAGCGGAGTTTTAGAAATAGAAGACATTAAAAACATTTCGCTTATAGTCACAAACAATAGTGTGCCTGAAGAATTTGCATTGCTTCAAAACTATCCAAACCCATTTAATCCAACCACAGAAATCAAATACTCTTTGCCTGAGATTAGCCGGGTTCGGCTTAGTGTGTTTGATGTGTTAGGAAGGGAAGTGGCGGTTTTGTTTTCGGGAATCCAGGAAGCCGGTTATCATAACCAGCGTTGGACGCCGGAAAATAATGGATTAAATTTAAGTTCAGGCATTTACTTTTATAAGCTTGATGCTACGCCTGTCGATAATCCCGGAAAGCGTGTTACGGAAATTAAAAAGATGTTGTTTGTTCAATAATGAAATACCTTATACTTAGCATTAAGTTATTATTTTTTACTTATCTAGGGTATCTTTTATTTTTCTTAGTTGATGGATATGATCCGGCATCATTTTCTTACAGACCACCATTTGCGATATTTGTTCTCGACATTATCAATTTATTTATTCATGAAGCGGGACATTTCTTCTTTAAAATATTCGGCAGATGGGTTTACTTTTTGGGAGGTTCATTATTTCAAGTTCTATTACCGCTTGCATTAATAATAGTAACGTGGCGGCAAAATGTTCGGAACGTTAGTTATGCCGCTTTCTGGTTAGGGGAGAGTATGATTAATGTAAGTGTCTATATTCAAGATGCGCCTTTCAGGAAGCTGCGTCTAATTGCGAAGGGATTGATACACGACTGGAATTGGCTGCTATCCAATAATCTTGAATTAGCCGAGCCGATTGGACTGGCAGTCTATTATTTAGGGTTATTAATTTGTTTTGCGGGGATTTTAAGTGGATTTGCATTCGCGATAATGAGTTATCGAAATTATACAGATAAAATTGAATTTGAGGATTAAAACCACATAAAGATGTGTGTTATTGTTTCATTATTATGCTTACCTTATTAATAAAATTAATCGTGGTTTTAATTTCCCAATGCTAAGTTGCTGTAGAATTATGGGTCTTCGCGTACTCGAGTGGGTCATTTTATATCTCCTTGAGCATGCA
>JASEGV010000120.1 GCA_030017895.1 Bacteroidota bacterium
TATACGTAAAATATTTTTTCTACAAAATTCGGCGAGTTTCTAGAGATGCCCTATAAGCAAAGGAAAGGCGATTTGTTCATTGGCGGTATGTTCTGGGACGGAAGAGCTACCGGTTGGGAATTAGGTGACCCACTCGCCGAACAAGCTCGCGGACCTTTTCTCAATCCAGTGGAACAGAATATCGCCAGCAAGGCAGTTGTGATTAACAAGATTCGTTATGAGTCCAGCTATGCGAACTTGTTTGAAACGGTTTACGGGTCCAACGTTTGGGACAGTATAGATGTAGCTTACAACAAGGTAGCAGATGCCATCGCAGCATACGAGCGCTCATCCGAAGTAAATCCGTTTACCTCTAAGTTTGATTATTACTTGCAAGGAAAAGTAAAATTGACCAAGCAGGAAAAAGATGGAATGCGATATTTCAACACATACGGGAAATGCGCAAAATGTCACATCAGTAAACCGTACGATAAAAATACACCACCGCTGTTCACCGATTTTAGTTACGATAATTTAGGACTACCAAAGAATCCGGATAATCCGTTTTATACTCAGCCTCCAGACATAAATCCGGACGGCGCTGCTTGGATCGATAAAGGGCTTGGCGGATTTTTAGAAACAGTCCCGCAGTATTCACAGTATGCTGCTGAGAATTACGGAAAGCATAAAGTCCCTACACTACGGAATGTTGATAAAAGACCTTACGAAGGATTTGTAAAAGCTTATGGACATAATGGATTTTTTAAGAGTTTAAAAGATATCGTACATTTCTATAATACTCGTGATGTTAAGGCAACTTGGCCCCCACCGGAAGTACCTATGAATGTGAATACTGCTGAATTAGGAAATCTTCGTCTAACATCCGAAGACGAGGATGCGATTGTTGCATTCTTGAAAACGCTTAGTGATGGTTATATACTTCCAGGTTCCATCAATAAACCTTCTTTGGTCTCTGAATCACAATCTAATTCTGCTCTGCTATCTAACACGCCAAATCCATTTAATCCGAGTACTCTGATTCAATATGAGCTGGCAGCTACTCACTATGTCACTCTGAAGATATGCAATACTTTAGGACAAGAGATAATGACACTTGTGAACGAGCAACAGGAGGCAGGTCTCTATAATTCAAGATTCGATGCAAACAATTTGCCAAGCGGTGTATATTTCTACAGACTAGAAGCAAGGAATATTACTGATGCGAGTAAGAGTTTTACTCAGACAAAAAAGATGCTGTTGATAAAATAGTATCAGGTGATACTAGGTTGATTGATTTAGAGCAAACATAATTTACAAAACCTAAGAGTCAGGCGGTATCAGATCAAGGTACTGCCTGATTGTCTTTGATTTCATCTGGGACCAACCCTCGTTTTCGTTAACGTAAATTAATGCCGCCTAACTTCTACGATAACTCAATATCACATCATTGTCTCTAATTATTCGAGTTCCCAGAGCTACCACACCCATTCCACATTTGCTGAGCTTCTCAAGAATCTTATAATGTGATATTATTTGATCTACCATTTTTACTGAAGAAATATCAGTAAAATGTAGGAATAACTTAGTGAAGTATCGAGATCGTGTTTTGACTCATCCAATTTGAATTTCCAATACAGCTTTCGTATCTTGATAGCATAACTATCGAGACATTAAATGGTAAAAACGATTCGGGTAAATCTTCAAAGTTCAGGTGATAATTCTTACGATATCATTGTTGGTATCACCCTTGCAGCCATTGCAAGCGAATTTGCAAGATGGAAATATTTCTCAAAATATTTCATCATAACCGACTCAAACGTCAAACGATTCTATGGTGATGATTTTCTTAAAACACTTCGGTCAAACAAAATCGAGGCGCATCTCCTTTCTGTCCCAGCAGGCGAAAAAAGCAAAACCAGAAAAACCAAAGAACAACTTGAAGATAAACTCCTCAAACTCAAAGCAGACCGAAACGCTCTTATTATTGCTCTTGGTGGCGGAGTGATTGGCGATCTTGCCGGTTTTGCCGCGGCAATCCCTGCGTTTTCATATTCTGTTAGCTGAAGAAGCGCTTCCTTATTGCCATCGTTGAATATCTGGAAATACTTTTCCGCAAGTTCAGGATTTTCAGTTCGGACGTCCTTACCTTGTTTCTCCAACTCAAGAATTTGGCTCAAGACTATTTTGCCATCTTCTAACTTCGATGTATATTCATCAACCGCTTCCTGCGACTTAGCTATCTCATTTCTCAATGTGAATTCCGTGGGTTTACCAAGCGCATCAAGTTTTCTTTGCAGCTCGTCTAATTCTTTAGTTTGCCCGGCTTCAACTTTGAGGTTTTTAATTCTATCCTTCAATACTTGGATCTCGTCCGATGCAGACCTTGTAGTTTGTTTTGCTTTCTTCATAGTACCAGCCCATGCACCAAACATCCCGATTCCGGTAACAATAGCACCTATTATCAACGGCAGTCCACCCATAGAGGTATTCAGTAATGCAAAAGCACCGGCGAGCGCAACCACACCGAGAGTTAGTGCATGAACAAAAGGAGGTGCGTCAATAATTAATTTTATCAAAGAAGACAAGGCTTTTAAAAGTGGAGCCAGAACGTTAGTGAGTATTTCGCCCCATTTTTCTTTTAAGTCGCCCCAGATTTCGCTGAACTTTTTAACAGAACCATAGCCGGTATTTCCAACAGCTTCTGCCTGCCCGCCAACTGCTTTTGTTAATTGCTCGATAATCGAGATGGCGCCTCGTTGTTTAATATCTATTTCGTCCAATCCTTTTATATAACGTTTAAGCATACCGGCATTACCCGAAAAAGCGTCAGCCATTATACGAGCGGCGCCGTCCATATTCGTTCCCATAACGGTGGCTAAGTCTTGTGAGAGAGCCGTTGCCTTTTTAAGTTGTTCGCCTTGTAATCCCATAGCGGTGAGCTGCGCCATAGTCTGGATAGTTGCATCGTCGTTAAAACCGGTAAGATTTTGTAGCTCAGACGCGTAAGCCTGCATATCCGTTAGTGTGGATTGAGTGAACAGTCCTTGTTGCTTTAATGCTTGTGTGAGTGATGCTATTGCTTTTTCGGACTCGTTGTATGCGGAGATATATTCGCCGAAGGTAGCTTTTAAACCCCTAAAAACCGCAAACGCACTTGCGGCGCGGGCTGCGATATTCACGAAAGCGCCGGTTAAAGCGTCAGCAGGTTGCTTGACATTTGTTAATTCTTTACCTAAATTATTAACAGAGCCTTCAACTTGTTGAATAGCTTTAATAGCCCCCGAAGGGTCTATAACTAATTTTAATATGACATCTTTATCCGACATAGCACCGTATTTTAAAAAATATTACACAATTTATACCCTCTGTTATGCTGCAATTGCGTTGATGTTATTCGCATATACACCTACCCCGGAAACACTTTCAATTTTAATTCTTTCTTTTGTGTGTTTGGGCTTTTGCCTGTTGCCATTCGTCTTGGTTTTATCATTTATCGATTTTGCATTCTCGAGACCGACTCAGCCCGAACAAGAGCAATCAAAACAACCTCGCTCCACTTAGCATCATTAAATAATTTTAGAAACTCTGAAGCGATTCCCCCTGAAGCAGCGAACACAAATTTTTCAATCCAACAAGGGTCTTCGTTTTCCATTTCGTCTCCTTCGATGCCATATCTGTCGAATAATTCACCGGTTATCTTTAGTTCGTTTTTAATTGAGAAAAAAAATCAGTAGCAATAGTTAACATAATCCGGCTGTCAACATTATCCCAATCAAAACCGCTGTGCGGTTGGAGGCAGGCATTCATCATTTGTCCGGCTTTTTCAGGTGTGGTTACGGATGCGAGGAGCTTAATTGCAAATTCTTGATGCCTGGCTTCATTGCCAATAACCGTAAGGTCTTCAATACCGGCGATAAGTAAAAACTTTTGCAACCTGTTGGGGACAGGAGGTGCAAGCTGCACCTCCTTATCTCCGATTGTATATTTATTTTGTTCGCTCATAGTTCGACTTCGCTCACTACTAAGTGAGTGTTATTTTACCCAACTTACTACAGCAGCTAAGTAAACATCGGACGGCTTCGACGCCATCACGCTTCCTGCAAGCTTACAAACTATAGCATCGGTTCCGGAATATGGCCCTTCGAGTCCATAAGATATATTCAAGCCTAAAAGTTTAATCGCAGCCGTATCGGCGGTGACTTTTGGGCGGAGTATAACATCGCATACTTTATTTAGAAGCGTTTCTAAAATTGTTAGTTTCGCGGCGTCGGTTTCCATACCTTCAGCATCGAACTTGAGAGTAACGCCGGTTAATACTTTCTCGCCGGTATGGATCTGGATTTCGTGCAGCTCTGTGCTGATTTTAGCGCTGCCCATTTTTAAGCTGCCTATATCCGTCCAATCTGTGCCAGCAATATGTGGAACGGGTGTGTTTGGGTCGGTTCGGGCAGCTACGTAAACGTGGCATGCTTTAGCAAAAATTTTTGATTTATCTATTGCCATAATGGCTCTCCTTAATATGTTTTAATTAATTTCCAAGATGCAGCATTTCCGCCGTCGGTTAATTTTTTAAGTGCAGTTTCTAATGCGGAGTTAATTGTGTTTGCTTGGACTTCGATAGTTTTTATTTCCTGTTTGTTATCAACAATTATTTCGAAATCGAAATAAAACGACTTTGCGTTGTTCGACTTTAATTTATCGGTTTCGTTTTTTTTAGGTTCCATAGTTTATAATCCGAGAAACAAATTTCTTTCAGCCGTGCGGCGGTTTGTTAAGCCGAGTGATTCTTTTTTGCCGACTTTATTCCACACCAAAAACTGGTCGGCTGCGTCGTAATATCTTGGGCTATTAATAAATTTAAGCAAAGTAGAGCGTTTGAAATTACCGACACCAACATTAAAACAAAAACAGACTATGGCATCGAATTGATTTTGAGTAATAGGGGATTTTATTAATTTAAGGAGAGCTTCCTCGAAATATTTTAAATCCTCTTTCAGTAAATCGTCCGCCTCCTTAACTTGAATCTTCATACCTGGCTTCGTAGTTTTGGTGTGTCCATAACCAATTGTAAGGACGTTACCCGGGCATTTATAAGGGACTAATGAGAGTCCCTCAAACTTTTTGATTAGCTCTATGCCGGCAGGAGAGGTTTTCACTGTTGCGACTCGTCTCCTATTGGGTATTTTGTAATCAGCCGAAGAATGATGTTAAGTCCGTTGACTATTATAAGTAATGTCCCAGCTGGTAATACATTCATGTCGAGGAGCGAGTTAGCCAACTCGAGTAATAAACTTATAATGTTCACCCATATAATTTTCGATTGATACCATTTTTTTTTCATAATTACCTCTTTAGTAAATGAATTATAAAGTTAATAGTTCCGCTAAAAACGATAGCTGAGATCGCCCCCCAGATGGTAGCTTTTGTTTTTAGTGTAGCAATTTCGATTCGAATTTTCTTGAGCTCATTTTGGATACCGTCAAGTCCTTTATCGAAGCGTTCCAATTCTTTTGGGTCTTCGCGTACTCGAGTGGGTCATTTTATATCTCCTTGAGCATGCAAG
>JASEGV010000121.1 GCA_030017895.1 Bacteroidota bacterium
TCAACAGTTTAGATGGCAATCTGCTTCTTATAGAAGCTCAAGCAATATCACCGGGGCCTTGCGAAGTTTATTAAATAGGAGAAAAGAAAGATGAGATTATTTAAATTGCTTATTTTAATTCTTGTTTTGAGTGCAATTTCTTACTCAAAAGAAATCACAGATGATGGAGAACAAATTCATCGAGTTCCGTTCTTATCGTCTGGTAATGTAATAGAATTATCGGTTCAAAATATATCGGAGCAATCTGTATCAGGTATCAAGATAAACGTTACCGATGCGCCATTATGGTTGAATTTTAAATCGAAACAAAAAACAATTGAAGCGATTGAATCGAATGGTGAAAATACTGTTGAGTTTAGTTTTTCGGTTGATAAGACAGCAGTTGTAAATAAAGAACAGTCAATATCGTTTACTATCTCAACACCTGCAGGAGAAGTATGGACGAAGCGAGTAAAAATTGTAGTAACTCCGCCGGAAAGATTTGAGTTATATCAGAATTATCCGAATCCTTTTAACCCGTTAACAATTGTCAATTATCAATTGCCAATTGACAATTGGGTAATGTTAAAAGTTTACGATGTTTTGGGTCGTGAAGTGGCAACGCTTGTGGATGAGTTTAAAGAAGCCGGTTACCATCATGTAGTTATAGAAGGAACTAATTACTCCAGCGGTATATACTTTTATCAGATGACCTTTAAAGATCAGAGCGGTAAAACAACTATCGCACGGAAGAAGATGGTGCTAATAAGGTGAAATTTCGCAATAGTTATATGAGTTTATAGTTTTTATATTCCCCGATTCTCAGCCCTGTTTTTTTTTCAATAAACCGAAGCAGCCGGTATTTTACTTTTTGTTTACGGTCTTCCGGTGGGATAAAACTCCAGTTGTATTTTAATATCCTATCTGTCATCACTATCGGGTGTGTTTCTGTAAATTTTTCTATTAAATCGATTTGTGTGTAATCGAATTCAGAAATTTCAGGTATGTTTTTATCGATCCACTTGTCGTCGTGCCAAAGTTTGTTGAATGATTTTATTTTTTCCTGCATCACTTGTGGATGCCGAACCCAGCCATAGTGATAAACGTAGGCATCAACTGCTTTTACGAACATTTTCCTTCCGTCTATTCTAAATCCTTGAGCATCTTGCCATGATTTTACACCAATTCCGTTTCTTATTACACGAATTTCCCGACGATACCAGTTTCTTGAATTTGCAACATAATCGTAACTTCCATAAAAATGTTTGTATTTTAAGAGTAATCCTTCAACTTCTTTCGCTTGGAAATTTTCGTGCATAGCAGTTTGAATTGTGGCTAAATATTTTTCGTGAATAACTTCGTCGGCTTGCAAATAAATTCCCCAATCGCCGGTAATATGCGATAGAGCAATGTCGGTTTGTTGTGCTAATATTTTCCCGCCTGTCCGCAGGTTTTCGTCCCACACCGTATGAAATATTTTTATTTTCGGCTCGCTGAGTGATTCAATTTGTTGAAGAGTGTCATCCTCCGAATCGCCAACGACGATAATGAACTCATCGCATATCGGTAAAACAGACTTAATCGATTCGATGTACGGATATTCGTATTTTGACCCATTGCGTAGAATAGTGAAGCCGCTGACTTTCATAATTTGGAAATCTTTTTAATTTTTGCTTTAATATAAAAAATTATGTTTGAAATGAAAAGGTTTTTTGAAAAATATCCGCTCGTAGTTCTCATCTTTTTCGGATTGGGTCTTCGTGTTGCCGCTTCCTTTTTTAGCAAAGGATTTCTTACCCTCGACGACCATCATAATTTGGTGATAGATGCTGATTTACTCGCGAGTGGATTATCGCTTTCCGCAGATTTTAAAGACTCAGCTTTGTATCCTTTCATCGTTTCACTGATAATGCAGATTGTTCGCCTCTTCGGAATCAACGCTCCTGATACCGAGATGCTCTTCGTTCGATTGTTGCACGGTTTATTTTCGGTCATAGGAATTTATCTCGTCTTTAAAATTTTAGAGGCGAAGGTAGATAAGCGGAGTGCCGCAATAGGTGGGCTTTTTATGTCTGCATTTTTCGTTATGCCGATTTTTTCAGTTCATCAATTTGAAGAAGTAATATGTCAAGTGCCTCTCCTTGCTTCCGTCTGGTATTTGGTTCGTTTCGAGAAGGAAAATAAAAATCTCTACCTATTTTTATCGGGTCTATTTATCGGGGTTGCACTTATTCTTAGGTTTCCGCTTATTTCGTTTGCGGCTCCATTTCTCCTCGGCGTAATAATCAATAAAAGCAGCCGCAAGCTTTCGTACTTATTTCTAATCGGGTTTCTTGTAATTATTTTCTTGCAGTCATTGAGTAATTTATATGTGAACGGAGAATTCGGTTACTCATTTTCCAAAAATTACGGTTTTATATTAAGCGATTATAACAGCATCATCAAGTCCGATGGTTATCCTGCTGGACCGCCATCAAGATACCTGCTAACACTTTTAGCTGCGTTCATACCACCATTCTCAATTCTGTTTCTTATTGCAGCGGTCAGGGGAAGTAGAACGTTTATACTCATCGGGCTTTCCACCTTGGCTTTTCTGATTGCGCACAGTGTAATCGAAAACAAGCAGGAGAGGTTTTTGCTTCCAATAATACCGATGTTAATAATTTTAGGTGTCGCAGGATTTAATAGTATGAAGCTGTGGTTTCAGAAAAAAAATCTATCAAAAATTTATAAATACAACTGGGTTTATTTTTGGGTGTTGAATTCAATTTTATTGGTATTTTTTATTTTCCACTACGGAAAGAAGGACCGCATTGAACCGCTCGTTTACATCAGCGAGCAGCAGGATGCTACTGGTGTATTAATTGCTCAATTCAGTTATACATTTCTGGTCCCCGATTACTATCTTGGAAAAACAATTCCTTTCGATATCATAGATGATAAAAAGAAACTGCAACAACAAGAAAAGATTATCAACTACTGTGTATTATATACAGACTCGTTGGAACAAGACAAAAATGATTTAGAAAAAATAATGGAGAGAAAATTTGTTTTAGAAAAAACTATCGAACCGAGTATAGGCGATTTGATAGCCCATAAACTGAATCCAAAGTACAACAAATCGCGGACATGTTATGTCTTTAAAATTTATTGAAGCTTATTGAAATGAAAAATAAATCCCGTATTGAAATATTATTGCCAAATCAAAATATTATTCTCTCTTTCAATATTCTCCTCTTTTTGATGTTTATCTTCACACTACTTCGGTTTTTATTTTACTTTCTTTACTCGCAGCAGTTTTATAGTGTCCCGATTAGTGATGTCGGATTATCGTTTCTAATCGGTTTGCGTTTTGATTTAGCTTCAACGATGTTGGTGGGCGGATTGTTTTTGCTGCTTCTTAATTTACCGGGTAGATTTAAATTTAAACGCTTTTATAAAATTTCATTAATAAGTTTACTATTTCTTGTAGTTATTGCATCCCTCATATTATCGCTGGGAGATATTTTCTATTATCCTTATTCAAAACGTAGAATCTCGTATGAAATTTTTAATCTTTTTAAATCTATTCCCGAATTAATAACAATTATCCTTGCCGACTATCTCGCCCAATTAATTATTGCGGTTGCAGCAGTTATCTTGCTTGGATATTTATGGTTTAAATGTTTTGGAAAATATAAAAGCGCCCCCTACAAAGGAATTGCTAACGATTTAATATATTTTATTTTATTGATTGGTGTGGTAGTTATTTCAATACGTGGTGGATTTCAGTTGAAGCCCCTTCGCGAAAGTTACGCTTTCAGAAACGATAATATTGCTTTAGGGCATCTCTCGTTGAATGCCGTCTTCACAACATTACGGACTTTGAACAGAGGCGATATTCAATCTTATAATTTTGTTCCGATGGACGAAGCCATAAAGGCAACGAAGGCCTTACTAAAAAGTCCGAACGAAATTTATTTGAACGATGGATATCCGGTAATGCGGCAAACAGTTGCCGAACCTGCACAACAAAACAAGTTGAATGTCGTAATCATAGTAATGGAAAGCTGGCCCGGAAATTTTACCGAACTTGAAACCATCAAACCTTTTCCGATGCCTGAGTTTAGAAAATTGACAAACAAAGGAATTTATTTCTCGAATTTTTTTGCAGCAGGGCAAAGAACAATTCAGGGAATGCAGGCAGTTGTTGGCTCAATTCCAAATGTCGTTTACGACGATATTTTGGGAAGCCCGATTGAGCAAAATTTTCTCCGACCTTTGGGAGTGATACTAAAGGAGAGTGGATACAGCACGATTTTTCTTCACGGTGCGCGTTCCGGTTCGATGGGCTTCGAAGCGTTTTCTAAATTGGCGGGGTTTGATACTTATATTTCAAAATCTGATTTCGATTTGAATAAAGTAAAAGACGACGGCACGTGGGGAATTTTCGACCATTTCGTTTTCGAGAGGTCGAATGAAGAATTTAATAAATTAAAGCAACCGTTTTTAGGTTTAGTGATGTCGCTATCATCGCACGCACCGTATGCACTGCCATCTAAAGAATTTGAAGTTTACGATTCGACGTATGTCGGTTACAAATTTTTAAATTCATTAAGATATTCGGATTGGAGTTTAGGCAAATATTTTGAAGAAGCAGAGAAAGCAGATTATTTTCGGAATACACTCTTTGTTATTACTGCCGATCATGCTGAAGGGACACGAGAAAAAAATATTTATGAACTTTTTAAAATTCCTTGTTTACTCTATTCGCCTGCATTTGTGAACCCCGCAATTATTTCTTCGGTTCACAGTCAGGTAGATATTCTCCCGACAATTATTGATATATTGAAATTGCAAACAAAACACTCGTCGTTTGGGTTACCGGCGATTGCCGGGAACGATGGATTTGCCTATATACCGAGTGGTGGTCTGCACGGCTGGATTAAGGGCGATTGGCTGTTAGTGGGCAATTTCGACAAAAATATTGCATTATATCATTTTAAAACTGATAGGTATTTAAGCGAAAATAAATTAAATACGAATCTGAAAACTGCTGACGTTTTAAGAAGGGAAATGTTATCATATCTACAGGTTTCAACATACTTGCTCAGGAGTAACAAAGTTTATCAAGCAAAGTAAATATTCATTGATTGTTGTTTGAATAATTTGACAAATATTAAGAATGTTTGGTAATGAAATTCAAGAAGTTGATAAACATTTTTTAGAAAAAAGTACTTGACACTTACAAAATATTTTCGTATAATGAACACAGAGTTTTTGGTCTTAAATATTTTAAATTCGAAAATTATAATAGGGCTTTAGATGAAACTTAAAATTTACTCTCTCTCTCTCT
>JASEGV010000122.1 GCA_030017895.1 Bacteroidota bacterium
CAAACACCTCCTTTCTACATTGTTATTAATCATTTCAGCAGCAACGCTTTTTTTGTTTGTGTGCTACTGGATGTTTTTAATTGATAATAATAAATTCCCGATGATAAATTACTTGCATTCCAATTAATCGTGTAGATACCTGGGTTTTTTATTTCATTTAAGAGTGTTTTTATTTCCCTACCCAGAATGTCATATACAACAATTGTTACTAAATCCCTTTTTGATATTTCATACTTAATACTTGTACTTGGATTAAATGGGTTAGGGTAATTCTGGTATAATTTAACTGACTGAGGTATAGTTGTGTACGGATCATCTTTTATGTCGCTTAGACCTGATGCTTTGAATATGTCCGCATATAAACGTAAACGACCTTGGTTATCAGTTCCTGTTTTACTCCAAATAAAATCTTTCTTTCCATCATTATTAAAATCATAAAACTGTATGCTTGTTTTTGCGTTATCTCTTCTGAAATACCAAAGATAATAAGAATTATCAGCGTTAGATTTAAATATATACAAATCCGCACCGCTTAGAATTACAAGCTCTAATTTATTGTCATTATCTAGATCAACCGTCATATATGTTGGCTCATCGAGAGAGCCACCCTGGGGAATATAGGTTGTAATATGTCTGCAGATTACCAATTATTTTTTTATTTTTACTAATTAGTACTAACTGTATTACTCACTGACAAGAATATAATTTATCTCCGGTTAAATGTCAAATTTATTGTGGGAAATTTACTAATTATTGCGACTTATCACCATTTAAGCACTTAATTGAGCATGTAATATCAGATTATAGTTAGTCATGAATATACTTTTAAAAAGCTTGCCTTATGTGAGATTGCCGGTAAAGGCAACTGAGCGTTTGCTTCTCTCTGTTTTTTTAACGACATTTTTATAAATGCCAAAACTATTTGTCGACATAGCAGTACCCGTAGCTGTTGACCAGCTATTTACTTACAACGTTCCCGATGCTTTACAAAGTCAAATTAAAATTGGTGTAAGAGTAGTGGCTCCATTCGGTAACAAGACCGTTATCGGTTTTGTTGTGAACAAATTAAAAAGCACTACTGTCCCACGCCTCAAAGACATTCATGACATATTGGATCCCGAACCGATAATCTCGGAAGAAATGCTGAAACTTACACATTGGATTTCAGAATACTATTTTGCTCCTTGGGGCGAAGTACTTAAAGCTGCATTGCCTCAAAAAACATTTTCAACTTCCCATAAAATTGTAACGCTGTTAGAAATAGATATCGAAAAAGCTTTTTCGAAAACCAGAGGCGCTCCAAAACAAACTGAAGTTCTAAAACTACTTTTTGAAAAACGAGAAATCAGCGTTGAACATATTCAAAAAAAACTCTTTATCAAAAACGTTCATTCCATAATAAACGAATTAGCTAACAAGGGTTTAGTAAACATTTCAGAACAATTCGTTACTCATACTATCAAGCCAAAACTTGAAAAAATAATTCATATAACAGAAAGCTCAAAACAAAAGTGGATCACATTTTTAGAAGCATCGCAAAACAACAAACGAATTTCAAAACAAATTAGTATTGTTCAATTGTTAAATAAATTTCCGTTAGGTTCGGTAATAACGGTTGGCGACTTATTAAAACAAACGGGAGCTACTTTAACATCGCTGAAAAGTATTGAAAACGCTGGCGTTTTGTTGATATCTGAAAGGGAAGTAAATCGCGGAATTAAATACGAATCACAACCTGATATGAACCAGCAGATAATTTTAAATCAACATCAAAATGAGGCGCTCGATAATATTCGGGAAGCAATGGCACGCAACGAGTTTCAAACTTTTTTATTGTACGGAATTACGGGCAGCGGTAAAACCCAAATTTATATTGAGGCGATTCGTAAAGCGCTGGATGACGGGAAAAGTGCAATCGTATTGGTACCAGAAATTTCGCTGACACCGCAAACGGTTTCGCGGTTTCAAATGCACTTCGGCGATAAAGTTGCTGTACTACACAGCAGGATGTCGCTTGCCGAACGACAGGATGTGTGGCGTTTATCAAAAAGCGGACACTACTCAATTGTTATAGGCCCGCGATCGGCAATATTTTCACCGTTAAAAAATTTAAAATTAATTGTTGTAGATGAAGAACACGAGTCATCATATAAACAATACGACCAAACACCCCGTTACAACGCGCGGGAAGTTGCAATAATGAGGGGTGTGAACAATAATGCTGTTGTAGTACTCGGTTCGGCGACTCCGTCAATTGAAAGTTACCACAATGCAACAAGCGGTAAGTACAAACTGATTGAGCTTCCCGAACGGGTTGATAACGCAAAGCTTCCTGAGATAGAAATTGTTGATATGACTATTGAGCGACAGATAGTAGTAGAAAAATTTCGTGCAGAGAGGAAAGCAGAGTTCGCAAAAGACCCGGTCGCGGCACGACTCTCTAAACGAAAACCTGAATTCAGTTCGATATCAGAAATTCTGAAAGCTCAAATTCAGAACCGTTTAGATAAAAAGGAGGGAATTATTCTTCTACAAAACCGCCGCGGGTTTTCTTCCCTATTAGAATGTTTGGAATGCGGATATGTTGCAATGTGCGAAAATTGTAACATTACACTTACATTTCACATCATTAAAAAACATCTGCGTTGTCATTACTGCGGCTTCATAAAAAACCCGCCCGAAGTTTGTCCTCACTGCAATTCGACCGACCTTAGTTACAAAGGATTCGGAACTCAGCGTGTTGAAGAAGAACTTCAGAAATTTTTCCCGGCAGCATCAATCGTAAGAATGGATTTGGATACAACATCCCAAAAAGGTTCGCACGATAAAATTTTAAGTCGCTTCTCAAGAGGCGAAATTGATATTTTACTCGGTACTCAAATGGTTGCCAAAGGATTGGATTTTTCGCACGTTACATTAGTGGGAGTAATAAGCGCCGACACGCAAATGTTATTACCCGATTTCCGTTCTGCCGAAAGAACATTCCAGCTTCTTACTCAAGTAGCAGGAAGAGCTGGACGTAGTGGATTGATGAAGGGAGAAGTTATAATACAAACCTACCAACCAAAACATTATACACTAAAACATGTATTAACACACGATTATTTAGGATTTTTCAGCGAAGAAATAAAAGGACGGGTTGAATTAAAATATCCTCCTTTTTCCAGGATGGCGTTAATTGAGATAAAGGGTGAAGATGAAAGCGATGTAATACGGCAGTCGAATAAGTTGTTTCAATTGTTTAAAAACGAGAAAACTAAGCTGATATATTTAGGACCCTCCGAAGCTGCAATTTCGAAATTGAACAAGCAATACCGCTGGCATATTTTGCTGAAAGATTTGAAGAGCAACGACCCGTCGGGAAAAATACTTCGTGAAGTTTTAACCTCAGTTATGCAGAAGTTTCATCAATCAGACTTCAAAAAAAGTAAAGATGTAAAAATTATCGTGGATGTGGATCCGGTTGGGATGATGTAAAATCTGCACGATAACTACCGAGGACCTATAAATTTATCACCGTTAAAGTGGATCATATGATCTGGGTGTTCCATAATCCAAACTTCAGTCTCCCAAGCTAACTGAGTAGTGTGCCGTTTAAATTCAACAAAATCTGGAAAGGCTGAAATATAAACTTTACCAGCTTTACAATTTATTAAGAGTTGTTCGAGTTCGATTATACGTTTAGGCGTAACGGGTCCATGCGATGTTACAGCCTCAATAAGGAATAACCAATTTCTATTCGGATCATATATAACAACATCTGGTAGTTTGCTATGTTGATCTATTGGTATACCCAATTTTTTAAGAACATTGTGATCCATATGAAGATCTTTTTTCGCTGTATCACCGAGATATAGAAGGATTGAATCTTTTGCAAAACGGGACGCGAATTGATTCACAATAGCAACTTGAACTTGATTATGCTTTCCCGGTGAAAGATGGATAATTTTACCATTAGAAAACTTCAATGGAATTAAGGTCATATCTCGATCTTTAACATACCGCTTTTTAAGTTCACCAACATCATTTTAAAAAATTTCAACTGAAACTCGCCACTTCTTTGTTCCAAAAGTTTTTATGAATTCCAAAACTTGCTTTGAGATAGCATAGTGTGCATTTGGACTGTTAACAGGAAGATTTGGATTGTCGGGATTATAATCAGCAATCCTTGCTTGCACAAATTGGTGTAAGACTTGCCGCCTAATTGTTTCGCGAGTATTAGGAGCATAACGCCTCTTATAGTATTTTGCTATAAATGCCATTACACCTTTAGTAACTTTTAAACTTATTCGCTGAGCATCTTTCCAATTACTATTGTTCTTGATAGAACAGAGGGCAAGCAAAGTAAGAGCAGAAATTTCGTTTTGTTGAGACTTAGGCAATCCGAGTTCTTTAAGGATGATTTGTGCTTCTTCAATTTTAGTCATAAGCGAAATATAATTTCTTTTCTAATTCAAAATATTGTTCTATTATTTCATCGACCGCCGGTTGTGTAAAATTATTTTTTATTATAATTGCGTTACCGATTTGCCTGATTGTTTCAATTGGTGGCATTGGCATATCTCTTAATTCAGTAGCACTAACGTTAACATTGCCGTTAAATGTTCGAAAATAGGTATCAAACAAATTACTATTCAACAACGCTGAAATTCCCAAGATTTCATTACGATCAAGATGTCCACCGGGCCGATATATGTAATTCAGATGATTCTCAACTCCAATTAGATCAGCATCAACAGCTTCCGCAAAGTATGGTGTCGCTATAAGTCTGCTTTTATCGTCTTTGGCGCTAAACCGGCGAAGAAAGATGTAATTTTTATTTGGTACTAGTAAAGGCAAAGACTTATCACAAACCTGAATATACTCACCCTTGCCAATTTTATTGATCGGCCAGGTTAATTTCATTTTGGATGTATTGTGCATCCAGAACAAAGGGGCAAGAGAAAGTCCCGGCTTAGTTTGAGTATGTATGAAACTGTTAGCCCTGAATGAAACAACTGGTCCAGTAGAAATCTGAATATTGAAAGCGTTAAGACTTCCTCGCCATAATTTAAAAAGATGAACGACCTTCCTATCATATTCTGACGTTGGCAAATGAAGTATCCTCTGATATGAATTAGCATCCATTAATTCATCAAGATAATATTCTCTTGTTTGTCGCTGGCTTATATCTTTGAGACCTTGCGAGAAAGACAGTATAACTTTTTGACGATATTTATTATGGGCGGTTCCAAAAATTGACTTATTGAATACTTTTTTTTTGTATATTTAAGAAAATGAATGAATCAACAGAAAATAATATGAATATG
>JASEGV010000123.1 GCA_030017895.1 Bacteroidota bacterium
ACGATAAAATCTATAACACTAAACTTATATTTGAATTTTTGGAACTGCCCTATAGTGATTTAATTGCTTTAATTTTTCTAAATAAATGAGTTCGCATCAACATCATCTCAATAACAAAAACTTTAAAACCCTGGAACTTAAAAAAGTATTGTCATACTAATATTATAACCTGTAAATTGAAAATCCGGTCGACTCATGATCTTATATAGACCTGCGTTCAATCTCTCTCTATCTTCATCTTTCCAATCACCATATGCACTTTTACCGCTGAACATGAATCTAACCTCAGGCTTTATATACGTTTCCTTCCAGATTCGAAATATACTACCACATTGAACGTGACACACAAATACGCCACGTAAAGCATCGCTATATTCATTAATTTCTTCATCCTCATCATCTATTGTACGGGATGCGAGAGCGTATATTTTTTCACTTCCGATGATAATACCACCACCAGCACCAAAATATGGAGTAAATTCTTTCAATGGGTTAGCTCCTGTAAATCTCCAGAGAAAAGAATAACTGAAAGCGAACGACATAAGCACCAATCTATTCTGATCAATTGTCCAACTTTTATCGATTATAGCAGGCTTACCGATAGAGGCGATAAAACCAAATAAATATTCGTGTCCAATATAATTTCCAGACCATTCATAATATCCAAAAGAACCGCCAATCGCACCTTTATATGCTTTTTTCATTTGCAGAGATGTAAATCCTAAATACGATAATTGAAATCCACCTTTTAGTTGTCCAAAAGCTACCGTGCTAACGAAGAGACACGGTACTATTAAGTAAAGAAGAATTCGTTGTTTCATAGTTGCACCTTCCTTTTTATTGATCTTGAGCGTCGGTTTCAAATTTTTGAGCTTTTAAATCTTCATCATCTGAAGAGTTTCTCACCAAATTAACACATGATTTGTCTCCTTTTTTGGTTATTATAACCCCTACACTAAAATCATACTGATTATGAGCTAAACCTGATATTTTAATATTCTCTTTGCTACCTACCTGCCAAGTACTCAATCGTTTCGTTGCAACAGGCAAAATATTTCCTGTATAATGTACAGCTATTAATACAGACTCTATTTCATCTGAACCTACCTTGTATTCTAAAACGAGATATTTGCTTCGTGTATAGCCATCATTATCCTGATCAATTTTATTCGTCCAGTAACAGTCTTTAATCCGATCATCAGGCAGTAGTATGTCCTCTACTATATCATCACATCCCAGAAACAGCATAAGAAATATAAGCGACGAATAAATTAATAATTTCATAATTTCACTCCAATAATTAATGAACGATTAAATCTGAGGTCTAAATAATGTTTGACCGTTTCATATTAGTATTTCCTTCTAGTAAAATAGGTATTTTAAATGATTTATTTTTTAAATATAAAATTTCCTTATCTCAACAATAAAAGTTTTTTAGTTTGTGTAAACGAGCCCGCTTGAAGCCGATAAAAATAAACACCGCTCGGTAATCCCCCAGCATTAAACTCGACCGTGTGTTTTCCCGCTTCTCGCCTCTCATTCACCAGCGTTGCCACTTCTTGCCCGAGAACGTTGTAAACTTTAAAGGTTACAAAAGATGCTCTCGGCAACTCGTACCATATTGTTGTGCTGGGATTGAAGGGATTGGGATAGTTCTGGTGAAGCATAAAATGTTGTGGTACAGGCTCATCTCTAACACCAGCCCCGCTTCCAATGTTTATAGTGTAAATCGCAGAGGTGTCGTCACGAATACAAGAAAAAGCATATTGCCGTGCTTTCATTGTGCGGCGTAATCCTGAGTAGCAAGCGGTAATATGAATAGTGTCGGCGTACTCACCATCAGGTGTACTCGGTGGAATGTTTACCGTGATGCCGAGCCTAAGATTGAGATTTCCAGTTAATGGGGGGAGTAAGAACATCAAAGATGACGCGTTAGGATTAAATCTGTATCCAGATTCCACTTCATAACCACTTGATTGATAAAACGAACATGGGATAGATGTCGGTCCAGATAATGTGCTCGGTAAGTTGAATGAGACAATTATAATTTCACCCGGTTCTCCAGCAATGCTGAATATCATGGATGTTCCATTCTCCGAACCCCTCACGATTGGTGCTACTGTTTCCAATTCAGGATCGAGAGTATATGCGATATTCTTTGAAAGATTGTTTAGTGTACCTTTTATAGAACCAGCGACAATAGGAGTAGATACAAATGCATAGTATGATTCGCTCACTTCCATTGAATCTCCTGTTTCGATATTTCGCACATAGCATGACACGTATCCCAAGTAGGGAAATGCCGGTGCCGCAGCGGGGACGGTAACTTGAATACCGAGGTAAAAAGTGTCGAGCCCTGTCGGACTTAATTGGAACGTAATTGTATCGTTTGGATTTAGCCATTCGTTCGTTGCAACACGGACGATGCTGTTTGGCAAGAAACTACAAGAGAGAGAAGCTCCATGATAACCTTGTAGCTTCGTTGGCAAACCAAGTTTCATGGCGAGATTTGATCCCGAATCCGCCTGCAGTATAATCTTAAGTGCTATTCCCTCCTCACACGATGTAATTGGCTGAATTATCAATGAATCTTCCGGTGGTGAAGGGAGAGCTATGTAGTTGATACCCTTTTGCCAAAACGACAACTCACCGCTTGTGGTAGTAATGGCGAGAGTATCATTAGGCGAACCGGCACTCACAAAAATAGGTTGAAATAGAAAAATGCTGAAAAATGCGAAGATCATGAATTTGTACATAAGTATTTCCCTATATATGATGTTTTATGATTTAGTGATTTAATTGTTTTCCATTTTCTAAATAGATGAGTTTGCATCAATATCATCTCAACAATAAAAGTTTTCTAGTTTGTGTAAACGCACCAGCATGTAGTCCTTAGAATTACACGCTGCGCGATAATCATGATCTAACAATTTCGTTTTCATGATTTAACTCCTTTAACTTATCATCATTTTCACTTAAGTTGTTTCTCATTTTCAATTGGTTTTTTATCTTTTTGTTCATGTTTAAATTCATAATAATATCTGTGGGCATGTATCGTCCCAACTAAGCATCCCCCTATTCCACCTACAGACGCAATAATACCTACAATCATCACTGCTCCCACAGCTTTAATACCGCCATGATCGCCTCCACCAGACTCATCTGGATTTAATAAAAAGTAAATACCCGGTAACATGAGACCGCCAACGACTCCACCCAAACCTTTTAAAGCACCTAAAAAATGATTTTTAGCGACTAATGTTTTAACCTCTTTTAAGTGGACCGTATTTATAATATTCGATTTTTGATCAACCCATTTAGCAGAATCGTTCTCAATTCTAAAATTGTTACCGTATAATTCTGTACTGTCGGATAAAATTATACTTACCGCCTTGCCTGATAATTCTTCGTTAATTTCCGAGTAAGTGAAATCAGTTTTCGGTGTTTTAGACGGTGTAACTAAATAAGTTGATGAACAACCAATTAACTGAAAACTTATTGAGGTTAATGTTATAAATACCAAGTACCTGTTATTAAATATTTGCATAAAACCTCCTGATTAATTATAGATGAATAAACCTATACCTAAAAACCTAGAATCATTCAATGGACTAAATGCATCATTTGTATTCCATGAACTATAGTTTAGTCGGAAATCTACCTTATCAAATAAAAAATTAACTACTTGTGATGATGAGCTAATATCATAATCAAGAACTTGTAATAATTTAAAACATCCTGCAATACTGAACGTATATCCTCGTGCATTTACAATCCGGCCGCCTAAATGATCATCTAATTTCCCAAATCTGATGTATGCAATCTCCAGCAGATTAAATTCCAAACCTGTCCGTTTTTCAGTGAGATCATTCGTCTTTCCTAATATTACACCGTTTAAAAAATTAATATCACCGAAAAGACTTTGATATTTCCATTCTTGCCCACGACTTATTAATAAATCACTTATCTCGCGTGTAAATTTAATGGATACGGGCTGCCATTCCACCTCTTTTTTCGCTACCAATAAACCTAAATTTATTCCAATGCCTACACGGGTTGTTCGTGGTAATGGGTCGCCTTGATTTTTATCTATGTAACTAACTTTGTCGCCGATATTGTTAAAAGAAAAACCTAAGGAAAAATTAAATATTGGTTTTATGTTCGGAAATAATTCTAGTGATTTATTAGATAAATTTGAGAATATTTTTATAACGGGTGCTTCTATAAAGAAACCATAATCAAATGCAAACAGAGTGGAAGTACCAGTACCAATCTCTTCTTCGGTCCCTAGTTCAGTTAAATGGGAATTAATGTGTTTGAATGTGAACCCCATTGAAGATTTTACCCAATTGTCCACACCAATGCTTAAGGTTAAATTATCGGATGATTCGTAAGATTCAGTATCTCCAAGGTTTTCAGGTCCGGAAGATAATGTACGATAAGTACCCCTGTAGTCGTAAAAGATCCTTGTATAACCAATTCCTACTGCAATTTCTCGGTCCCATCCGAGCGATTTTTTAAAGTTGAGACCTCCACTAATTCCAGCGGCTATGTAATTAAACTCATTTCCATAAATTCCTTGCAATGACCGTGAGTAATACGCTGTGTTAAAATAACGGTTAAGACTGAAAATCCCAAGGTGAGCGGGATTTCTTATAATCGAGAGTGGGTCTGTTGTTGCAACTCCAACCGATGATTCGCCCATACCTGCTGCTTCACTCGAAGGTGAAATCAAGAGAAATTGAAGAGAAGATTCGCCTTGTGAGTAAACATTAAGAGCAAAAAGGGGAAATAAAATAGTCAATAAAAATATTTTATATTTGAAATTCATTTTAAAATCCTTTCCAAAATTATTTAACTAATAGCATTTCTTTTACCTGGGAATATTTTTTACCTTGAATTTCCGCACTTACTACAAACAAATATCTTCCTGAAGAAATAGTTCTTCCATCAAAATAATACTCATAAACCCCAGTTGTCAAAAGTTTATTATCTGAAAGTGTTTTAATCACTTGCCCGGGTTTATTGTAAATTTTTACTGTTACATAGGCATCTGTAAATAATTCAAAACGTATTACAGTCGAGCCGTTAAATGGGTTAGGGTAATTTTGCCAAACTTTTAACACATCTGTGGAGGCAGAATTCTCTGATAAAACTGGCTCTCCCGTGTCGCACGAAATTAAGGGCGGTTCCAAAAATTGACTTATTGAATACTTTTTTTTGTATATTTA
>JASEGV010000124.1 GCA_030017895.1 Bacteroidota bacterium
ACGAAAATAGAAAAAAACATAATAAATAACAATTGGACAAATGTCCTAATAGTAAATGATCGGTTCTCTCCTTTTAGGGAATGTTCATGTGAAAACTGCGGGGACGAGTTACCTTGAGGCACTAAGAACAATCGCAAAGGTCGAACCGGAGCTACTTCACGAAATCCTTTCCTTCGCTTGTGGACAATATGAGGAAGATAGAAAATCATACCATGTAACAGGTAGTCTTGATAAAGTTCCCGATCCTCAAAAATGCACGCGTCAA
Source organism: Bacteroidota bacterium (assembly GCA_030017895.1). Taxonomy (NCBI): domain Bacteria; kingdom Pseudomonadati; phylum Bacteroidota; species Bacteroidota bacterium. Next base: position 266 of record JASEGV010000124.1, read on the forward strand.
GAACTTTTAGATCTATTCGAACAACACGATACCAGACAAATACTTCATGTTACGTTTGGTAAGGTACTTACGACAAAAAATAATAATGGAAGTTATTTGTTTAAAAATAGATTGATGACGTGTTTGAATCAGAACGAAGATGTTCATTATGAGACAATAATCAATCACTTTAGAAAACATTTGGACCCGTTTAAAAAATAAAAGATAAAATATCGTAAATAGAGAAGAATATTATGAGTGAAATAAAAAACATTTCAAGAAGGGAATTTGTATCTGCTACTACAAAAACAGTCGCTGGAGCTTTTTTATTAAATTCCGTCCATAATGTTATCGGTATATCTTCATCCCCCAAAATGAAACTCGCAATTGTTGGCACCGGACACCGCGCTGTAGGAATGTGGGGAAAAGACGTTGTTACAAACTATGGTGAATCTACTGAATTTGTCGGTTTGTGCGATATAAATCCCGGACGTCTTGAGTATGCAAAAAAACATATCGGCATAAACTGTCCGGTATTTACCGATTTTGAAACAATGGTCCATAAAACTAAACCTGATACCGTAATTGTTACAACTGTTGACGGTAATCATCACACATTCATCGCTAAAGCCCTCGCGATGGGATGTAATGTTATTACCGAAAAACCTCTTACTACTGACGAAGTAAAATTAAAACAGATTTTAGATGCCGAAAAAAAATATAATAAGCAGGTAATAATGGCATTTAATTACAGGTTCACTCCGTATCGTGCAAAAATTAAGGAACTACTGATGCAAGAACGTATAGGCCGTCTGACTTCAGTAGATTTCAACTGGTATTTAGATGTATATCATGGGGCTGATTATTTTCGCAGGTGGCATCGGCTTCGCGAACATTCAGGATCACTTCTCGTACATAAATCCACACATCATTTCGATCTTCTAAACTGGTGGATTGATTCTGACCCAGAAATCGTTACAGCGTTTGGCGCTCTAGAATTTTACGGAAAGAATAATCCCTTTCGTTTCACTCACTGCCGTCCGTGTCCACACAAAGACCGATGTAAATTCTTTTTTGACCTAACAAAGAACAAATATCTAATGGATTTATATGCAGCGAATAAGAAGTACGATGGTTATCTGCGCGATGGATGTGTGTGGAAAGAAGATATCGACATCTATGATAAAATGGCAGTGCAGATAAAGTATGCGAACAATGTTCAGGTAAGTTACTCTCTTACTAGTTACTCGCCTTATGAAGGATATCGAATTGCATTCAATGGAACCAAGGGAAGAATAGATGCCTGGATTCACCAGCGCCAGAGTTGGGCTATGGAAAATTTTAATGAATTCCAGTTAACAGATAATTTTGGCAATAGAGAGTTCATTCAAATGCCCCGCATTGAAGGAGGACACAATGGAGGTGATATTCTGTTGTTAGATAGAATATTCTTGTATCCGACGCAACCCGATGAGTTAGGGCAGTCGGCTGGACTTCGAGATGGAGCAATGTCGATTCTCACCGGGGTTGCTGCAAGAAAAAGTATTGATACCGGGCTTCCTATTAAGATTGCTGACCTTTCGGAATTCGTTCCTCAAAAGAATAGGAAAGGATAGCTTCAAAAATAAGACAAAACGAATTGTCGAATGTCATCATAGTATAATCTGCAATTTTATACTATTTTTGCTACTGTTATTCGTTGTCCCTCAGTCAGTGATATCTCAGAATAACACGAATAATTATGACATCATCGTATCACAAGATGGTACCGGCAATTATGCAACAGTCCAAGATGCTCTGAATGTGGTTCCTGATAATAGCGAAAGTCGCACTTTAATTTTTATAAAAAAGGGTACATATAAAGAAAAAATAATACTGCGTGCCTCAAAAAAGAATGTTACCATAATTGGAGAAAATGTAGGAAATGTAATTCTTACGTATGATGATTATTCAGGGAAAATTGTTGGTGGCGATACTCTAACTACCTTTACTTCTTATTCCTTTTTTATCCAAGCTGACGGATTTAGCGCTGAAAATATTACGTTTGAAAACTCCGCAGGTCCTGTAGGACAAGCAGTAGCTGTGATGGTGAAAGGTGATAGGGTAATTTTCAAAAACTGCCGCTTTCTTGGTCATCAGGATACTTTTTATACACAAGGTGTCGGGAGATGCTATCTTGATTCATGTTATATCGAAGGAACAACTGATTTTATTTTTGGAAGCTCGATTGTTGTATTCAATAGATGTATTTTACAGAGTAAGAAAAATTCTTATATTACAGCAGCATCGACCCCCGAAGGAAATAAATTCGGATATGTATTCTTTAATTGTAAGCTAACAGCAGCAGATGGAATCGACAGCGTATATCTTGGAAGACCTTGGCGAATATATGCTAAAACAGTTTTTATTGAGTGTGAACTTGGTAACCAAATCAAGCCAGAAGGTTGGCATAATTGGAAGAAACCAGAAGCTGAAAAAACTACATTCTATGCTGAGTACAAATGTTTCGGGGCTGGTTCTCTTACTAATAATCGAGTAGAATGGTCGAGGCAATTGAGCGATATAGATGTCGCTGAATATACTTTAGAAAAAATATTTGCAGCCGATGCTTCAGCAACTCCATATAAATATGATTGGAATCCTTTTATAAAATAAATTATGATTAATATCATTTCAAATAATATTAAAATATTTTTACTCGTCATATTGTGTTTTTTACTTCTTGGCTTTACTCAAATTTCGGATGAGCATATTACGATTTATATGATTGGTGATTCGACAATGGCAGATAAACCTATCGAGGATAACCCGGAAAGGGGATGGGGTCAAATGTTACCTATTTTTTTCGATAGTTCGGTAATAGTTGAAAACCATGCTAAGAATGGAAGAAGCACGCGAACATTCTTAGCGGAAAACCGCTGGCAGCCGATTGTCGAAAAGTTAAAACAGGGAGATTATGTTTTTATCCAATTCGGACATAACGACCAGAGTAAAGAAAAAGTAGATCGTTATACACCACCCGAAGATTATCGAAATAATCTGATTAAATTTATAACTGAAACACATGAGAAAAATGCCCAACCCATCCTTTGCACTTCAATCGTGCGAAGACGATTTGATGAGAATGGTAAATTCTACGATGTTCACGGAGTCTACCCCGATATCGTAAGAGAGGTAGCTAAAGAGTTCAACGTCCCCCTTATTGATATGCATAGAAAAAGTGAAAAACTTATCGTTGAATTTGGTTCTGATAGTTCAAAACAGATTTTTCTCTGGGTAGAACCGGGTAAATACAAATCATTACCAAATGGAAAACAGGATAACACACATTTTTCTGAATTTGGGGCAATCAAAATGGCTGAATTAGCGGTTGAAGGAATTAAAGAATTGAAACTCGGTTTGGAAAATTACTTAAAACAACGAAACGATATCGAATAGGGAAAGATAGTCAATATGAAAATGTATTTAACTAAATCAATTGTATTAACAATCATTCTTGCTGTGATAGCTTGCAGTCAACCATCAAAATTATTCATTACCGTAAGCAATCCGACTGAAATCGAACGGCAGAACGAAACGGTTGTTCTCAATTGGGCTAATCTAACCAGAGAAGCGTCTTGGCTCGATTCTTCTAATGTTGCAGTACTCGATTCAGAAAATAATAAGGAGCTAATAACTCAGATACTTGAAAACGATTTATTGTTCCAATCTAATTTCAAATCGAACGAGACGAAGCGATTTATTTTGTTCAATACAACATCTCAAAAAATTGTTCCGGAATCTATTGTGGATGCCAAATTTATAACACCGCGTGAAGACGTTGCGTGGGAAAATGACAGGATCGCTTACCGTATCTACGGTTCGAAACTTGCCGGCGATGTTCTTAATGGCATTGATGTATGGGTGAAACGTGTACGTTATCCTATTATCGACAAATGGTACGCGGGTAACGCGTTAGAGGGGAGCCAAAAAATATCTTATCATATTGACCACGGCGAAGGAGCCGATTTTTTTACGGTAGGAAGATCGTTAGGAGCAGGCGGCTGTGCTATCTGGAAAGATGATAAAATTCATCAAACAAGTTTGTTTACATCGCACAAAATAATCGCTAAAGGTCCGATCCGAACAAAGTTTATCGTCTCGTATGAAAAAGATTCAATCAATGGGCAGCCGTTCACAGAAGAAAAAATTTATACACTTGATGCGGGGAATAACTTAAATCGTATCGATGTTTCCTATAATGGACTTCAAGTTAATAAAGAAGTTACGATTGCCGTTGGTTTAGTGAAAAGGAAGAATATAGAAAGTTTTGCTGATGACAAGTTGGGGCTGCTCAGTCTGTGGGGACTTACTAACGACGACTCGGCAAATGGATATACCGGAACAGGTGTGTTAGTGCCGCCTGCTTTTTTCCAAGAAATGAACGAAGATAAAGACCATTATCTTATAATCGGAAAATCCTCTCCCAAGAAATATTTTACATATTATGCGGGAGCTTGCTGGACACGAAGCGGCGATTTTAAATGTGCTGAAGATTGGAATGCTTATCTAAAGAACTTTGTACTGCGACTACAAAAACCCTTGCGTATCACTATCTCCACAAAGAAATAAGAAAGGATATTTGAAAAATGGATGTTCGATATACAACTGACCCAGAATCAATTAAAAAAATGACAACGGAAGAATTACGAAAGCTTTATTTGATTGACACACTATTTATTCCTGATAATATTCCTATGCTATATTCAGATATTGACAGATCAATTACAGGATCAGTCGTTCCGGTGAAACAATCATTAAAGGGCAGTTCCAAAAATTCAAATATAAGTTTAGTGTTATAGATTTTATCG
>JASEGV010000125.1 GCA_030017895.1 Bacteroidota bacterium
ACGATAAAATCTATAACACTAAACTTATATTTGAATTTTTGGAACTGCCCTAAATTTGTTTGCAACTGTCCGGGTGGTGGCATTTTACCCCCCATCGGTATATAGTCGGATAAGATATTATAGGCTTCGTCCCGCCACACATCTTTTATTGACGATTCCGGATGTTGCTGCATGTAAGGATGGCTGCCGTCCATTATAGATGATGCCATTTCCTTCAGCTTCTCTTCGCACTCATAACTCAGCACGCCGGCAACTGTGAACGCCTCAGCGTTAAAATTTTTAAGCAGGTCTTTATCGGCTTTCGAGTATGAGATATTGAATAAACCTCCTTTGGCGGATTCCGTAAACAACCGCAGTAAAACTTTTTTATTAAGTTTAACTACATCACCGATACCTTTACGGTATCCTTTGGCTATACCTTCAGCCAACGTCCTGCTTATTTCACCGTAAACCAATATCATTTGTTATCCTTCATCTCGGCAAGAATTTCGGCAATATAATCGTCAATGTTTTTTTTCTTAATGAGGTTGGTCTCAGAAAACTCAACCGCAGGCGGGTTGGGCGTAAACGAATCCGGTTTTTCTACCAACGTTGCTCCGAACAAAACTTCTGCGTCTTCCTTACTTATGCCTAATCCCAACTGGGCTAACTTTGTCAATAAGTCAGCCTTTTTTAATTTATAGTCAATATCCTCTTCCTGCGTAAACGAAAATTTAGGATAATTACTGACTGATGCAAAATTTATATCAAGAAGCTTTTTAATAAGCTGATTTACGGCTCTGGTTATTAACGACAGGTCTCCCGCCTTAATATCATACCTTACGTAGTTCCCTACAATTGCCTTGGCATAGCTGCCGCCTTGCCCGGTATCCGTGGTCATTGCCTGCCCTAAAGTGCGGATACTCATCTCGTCATTCCAATATTTAACATAATTACTGTAAATATCGGATGACGATAGTTTGTTGCTGTCGTTTAATAAATCGACAGTTGCCGTATTGGGAATTACGGCTTTAAACAGGTTCCCAAAATTTTTAACGGCATTAATTAAAGCATCTCTATCCGGCTTACTCATCAGTGGGTCGTATTTTCCTATTACGCCCGGCGTTGCAAATCGCTCAAGGTAAATGCTCCAGTCTTTTAACCCATAGTTTTTAAAGAAGTATCCCCAAATAAGACTATCTATTAAACCGTTCATTAGCCCGTTATCCTCGTTCCCGTCGAAACTATAAACCTCAAACAAATACAGCGGGTCAATGTCAAAGTAAGGCAGCTTAACATTATCGCTATTTGCCTGCCACCTTAATTCGTGTGTGTCTACGCGGTTTAGGTCTAATATTTTTATCCCCTTATCGTAACAAGCTAAATAATTTGGAAGCATCTTTACCTCCGTTAAGTAATATTTGTAGCCCGAAACTTCATAACTTAGCTGAAAAACAGACTGTCCTTGAATTTGTGCCTCTACAATATCACTTATAAACTGGTCAAACCCAATATTATTAAAGTTTTCATTTACGAAATCAACAAGGGGCTTGTCCTCGCCCTCGATATTCCAGTCGTGTGCTAATACCGACAGCTTCCGCGTTTGGCATAGCCCCGCAATACGAAGATCCTTGCGGCGGATTTCTTCAAAAAGAAGGGCTTTAAAGAAATTTAAACCCTTTCTCGCTGCATCAAGGTAATGTTTTATATTCTCGGACGTTAAACTTGCAAACTCTTCCGAGTAATATTTGAACATTTTTTTTATTTCAGAATTATTATCAAATATTTGTGTGTCTAATATCACAATTCGCTTACTTTTTGTCATATATTTACCTTTTGCATACTTTTTTAATCAGCTTTTTCGCTCATATTTGAGTTATAAGCCATTATTATTTTTTAGGGGTATCTTTTGCCGTCTAAAAAATAGTTCATCGAATTCAACTTTTTTGCTCTGTAGGAAACTTCCAGGAAACTTTTTACCCCCTGTAGGAAACTTTTTTCAACTTTACCCCCCTATTATTCAACTTATTCAACTTTTTTGCTCTGTAGGAAACTTCCAGGAAACTTTTTTTTAGGTATAATCGTTTATTCCAACTCAGAAACAACGTTTTCCTTAAAAATTGTGTTATTTTTTTTGATTTAAAAATAGTGAAAACCTTTTATAACTCATTTTTGGGCGATTTATAATTTAACTGACAGACTCCGCCCGCCGAAGCCGGCGGAGAACCGAACAGATAGAAGGAAACTTAAAACGTATTTCTGTCAAAAACATTGTTTTGCGACTCAAAGTAGATACCTTTCTTTATATTATCGCTTGGTAGAGGCAAATTTGCCTTATGGGCGGCTATATCCTTCAAAAAGTTTAATGCAGCGTCGTATTTATCCTTTACCCGCTCAGGTATTTCGTTATACTGTATCCGGTCATGCAGATAAAACACCGCTATATCGTAACTTAACTGCCTTATAATTTCTGGCGGAGCTGCCATAGGTATTTCAACAACACTCTTTAAATATGAATCTATTAAGCTGTCAGCGGCGCCGATTGCTGCATCTAAGTTGTCATTATTATCCTCTGTCAGTTTTATTATTTCCGTATCTGATATTTTTGTCTTGAAGTATATTTTATCTGTGTACATAGCTGCCTTATAGTTGTTTAATTATATTAACTTCTATCCGGTAAACGTCTATTCCGAAAAAGTATCCGTGTAGGAATACCGCCTCTGTCGAGAATTTTACAACTCCGGGAACGGAAGTAGGGAACGATATTCCAAACCCATCCATGATATTTAAAATATTATCCAGGAAGGCTCTATTACTTGATATGTTATTTTTAATCCCGACGTATATGTTCGCGGTAATTGAGAATCCTATTATAATAGTATCTGTTTCAATTATCGGCTCAGCTTTTACGATGCTCGCGAATACGGCAGGGAATAACGGATTCCATTCGCCGCCCTCTTCAAACTGCCCACTGTAGCTGCCAAGCTCTTTAACCTCGGAGCCAACCGCTGCCTGGATAGCTCCCAATATCTGATCTAATGTTGAGTATATCATAGTATAAGATAATTTGATAAGGAACGATATTCAAGATAAATCGGGACATATACGTATGTGGCCCGATTTATCTTGCATAAGTGGGTGTAGTATAGTTAATTTGATACCAGATGAACAAGTTTTATAAAATATTCAAAGCAGGCAAATATCCGCAGGGCGAAATTACTCAAGCCGACGTTGCCGAGATAGCCACCGGTTACGACCGTAATTTTCACGAAGCTCCGCTCACCGTTAATCACGAAAGCACGTCTCCGGCTTATGCAGTTGTGGACCAGCTTCAGGAACGAGGCGGCGTACTCTACGCATCTTTCGATGAGGTGCTTGAAGAAGCTTACGCTATGAATAAAAAATTCAAAAAACCGTCGGTTGAAATTGCAACCTACGACGATAAAAAATACCTCCGCGCTGTTACTCTTACTAACTTCCCGTCTGTAAAAGGATTGGATAAAATCCAGTTCGACGACTTGTCCGCCGCAGCTTTAGCTCAGGAGGATAACTCTGCAATATTCTTTTCCGACTTTAACCTTAATCTTAATAAAGGAGAAACAATGATTTCCGAAACAATTAAAAAATTTGCTGAAAAAATTTCGCTCAATATATCAGACTATCAATCCGACGGCGACGTGATAGATTCGGCATTGAAAATAATTAACAACCTCAAAATTCAGTTCGCGGATTCGAGCGAGAAAATTAATTCGCTCAGCCTATCACTCTCGAAGTTCACCGAAGCTAACATCTCGGTAGAAAAATTCGGCGAGTTGTCGGAGGAAGTGAAGGCTTTTAAAAAACAACGTGTTGACGATCTTCTCGCATCCGCAGTAACGAACAAAAACATTTTACCCGCGAATGTTGAGAACCTGCGCACGTTCGCCGAACAAAATTTCGATGCAGCAAAAAAACTAATAGACGCTCTGCCGGCTAAAAGCCAGCCGCCTGTTGTTGCTAAGTTCATATCGGAAGAAAAAGAATTGACTTATAAAGAGGTAATGGCAGACCCCAAACTTGCCCAACAACTTTCAGAAGAACAAATTAATGACCTGAAAGCAAAATCAAAGATTTTTAATTAAGGAGAATAAACATGCCTTTTACAAAAGTATTAGTAGCCGACTCTGTCGTCCAGCGGCTCATAGAAAACCAGTCGATTCATTCCTTAATGAATCGAAGCTTCGACGGGCTTGTCCGCCCAGGAGCCACAAGCGTTGACGTGCCAGCGATGCCGATTCTTGTTGTTAAAACGGCAGGTACACCGCCAACGCATGCCGATCGTAAAAAACTAAAAGCCGATACAACGATGGTGAATATCCCCTTCACCCGCGCTGCTATACCTATTGCCGGTGAAATTTTTGCACAGTTAGAAAGTAACGGTATGCTCTTACGCGAATTTACAGAATCAGCAGCCCAGCATTTTAGCGAAAAATTCGACTCCGATGTTATAGTCGCCGCTCAAGGGACAACCGATAAAACCGCTTTCGCAGGTGCCACTATGGCTTGGGCTGATATAATAGACATCAACGCAAAAATGGACAATAATAAAGTCCCTAAGTCGGGCCGTGTTATAGTCGTATCCGCTACATTAGCGGGTGAGTTCTTCAACATCGATGTAGTTAAAAACGCCGCTTCATACCAGCGCGATATTTTAGCGGGCGGTCAGCTTATATCCTTAATGGGTATGCGTTTCTTTATATCCGGGCTTGTTCCTACCGTGCTTATTGCAAAAGCAAATATGGTAGGTATTCACGGACCCGGGCTTGCCTTCATTCTTAACAGAATGATGGACGTCGAGGAAACTTACGACGTCGATAATTTACAACGTAACGTAGACTTTCTGGCGTCGTATGGCGTTAAGCTGTTCGATAACAAGTTCGCAGTCGTAAAACATAAACCATAGTTAATTACTCCCGAGAGAGATAAATAGTGTGGCTCAGTCCGTTCGATGAGCCGCACACTAATTTATTAAACAATTATGACCGGTTGGAACGAACATCAAATATATATAATAAAAGAATGGCTCATCGTGGAAGTGAGTGGGTAAAAATGATAGATAGAAACAGCGTAACA
>JASEGV010000126.1 GCA_030017895.1 Bacteroidota bacterium
ATTGAATCAGTTCGATGAACTCATCGGATTGATCCTCGCTGCGTGTTATAAGTATGGTTTTGTTTAATAGCGACATTTCTAGTCTGGGTTGGTAACCTCTCTCCTTAATCCCCTCTCAAATGAGGAGAGGTGGCAGGGGGCGAGGTTATCTAATCTCTTTCAAAATTTCTTCGCCGCCGTTTTTCAATAATTTTTCGGCTAATTCAATTCCTAATTTCTCGGAATCTTCAGGGTTACCTTCAATCGAATCGCGGACAATCCGCTTTCCGTCCAAACTTCCTATCAATGCATCAAGTTTAAAGTTGCCATTTTCAATTCTTCCGAACGCGCCAATCGGAATTTGGCATCCACCTTCGAGGTGTCGCAAAAGCGAGCGTTCGCCTTTTGTGGAAATCTCAGTAGCCCGATGGGTCAGTTTTAAAACTATTTCATTTACAGATGCGTCATCGGTACGAGTTTCAATTCCGAGTGCACCCTGTCCGACAGCCGGCAGCATTTTTTCAAGAGGTAAAATTTGTGTAATACGTTTTTCCCAACCGAGCCGTACAACACCGGCGCGGGCAAGTATCATTCCCATCCAATCGGATTCATCCAATTTTGCAAAACGTGTGTTCAAGTTTCCGCGTATGTCGATAATTTGCAAATCACTTCGCCAGTTCAATAGCTGGCATTTACGGCGCAAACTTCCTGTCGCAACGGACGCCCCGATTGGTAAAGTATCCAAACTATTATAGTTGCTGCCTGAAGGTGCGACAAAAACATCGTGCACATCTTCGCGTTCTGTGATTGCAGAAATCCATAAACCATCAGGAACTTTTGTGGGAACATCTTTTAAACTGTGAACAGCAAGGTCGATTCGTTTATCAATTAAAGCTACCTCCAATTCTTTCGTGAATAATCCTTTGTCTCCGATTTTTGAAAGGGGCGAGTCCAATATTTTATCGCCTGTGGTTTTTATTAACTCAACTTCGATTTGAAGCAGCGGAAAATATTTTTGCATTTCAGCTTTTACCCAATTTGTTTGCCAGAGTGCAAGTGCACTTCCGCGCGATCCGATTGTAATTTTTTTTCTCATAATCAATACTTTTTCTTCTCAAGTCCGAATAAATGACGAAGCAAGCTTACCTTGTTGATTGTCTCTTCGTCGGCTTCGGTGTTTGTTCCGTTCTTTAAGTTCACGATAGGTGTATGTAAAATTTTATTAACGATCCGCTTTGTAAGTATCTCAACTAATTCTTTGTCGGTTTCGCTGAAGCGGTTGATATTTTTCCGAACTTCATCTTCTCTTATTAGTTCAAACTGTGTTCGTAATTCCTGTATTGTGGGATTGACTTGCAGCGACTTGAACCAATTATAAAATTGTTCTAATTCTTCAAAGACGATATTTTTTACTTTTGGGACTTCCGAACGTCGTTTTCCTAAGTTCTTATCTATCATATTGTTAAGAGCGTCGATGTCGTTAAGAAACACGTTATCAATTTTTGAGGCTTCCGGGTCGATGTTGCGCGGGACGCCGATATCAATAATGAACAACGGGTTATTATGCCGCAGCCGCATCGCTCCCTGAATTTGCCGTGCTGTTAATATGTAAGACGGTGTCGTTACCGAACTTATAATGATATCAACATTTTTCAATTCTGCGTGAAACGAATCGAAATCAATCACACTACCGTTTAACTCTGAGGCAATGGCTTCAGCTTTTTCGCGTGTGCGGTTTGTAAATATCAGCTTGCCGATGTTTTTACTTTGTAAGTGTTTGGCAGTCAGTTGTGCGGTTTCGCCGGCACCAATAACCAATGCAGTATGTTTGTTTAAGTCGGCGAAAATTTTATTCGAAAGTTCGACCGCTGCATAACTAACCGAAACTGCTCCTTCGCCGATTTCGGTTTCAGTTCGGGAGCGTTTACCGACGTGAAAAGCTGTATCGAATAAACGAGCAGTAAGCTTACCGACAGTTTTCATATTCGATGCAGTTAAGTATGCCTCTTTCATCTGGCTGATGATTTGAACATCTCCCAAAACCATCGAATCGATACCCGATACTACTTTAAAAAGATGACTTACCGCAAGCGATGAATGAAGTTCGTAGAAGTGATCATGCTTGACGATGTTGCCTGAGTCCTTAAACGAAATCAGTAAATCTACAACTCCTTTTCCTTCATCTACTTCATCAATCGGAATTCCGTACACTTCAGTCCGGTTACAGGTTGAGATTAACACACACTCTTTGAAAAATTTTTCTTTTAGTATAGGTAAAATGTTTTTGGTTTCTTCTGTAGAATACCAAATCTTTTCTCGTACATCAATCGGTGCAGTCCTATGATTTATGCCTATTGTAATTAAATTCATTTTAATAAAACTTATGGAAACCGCTAAAGAACATATTTACTATCGTCATCGAAAAGAATGAAACGATAAAACCTAAAATTGAAAGCCAAACAATTCGTTTACCTTGCCAGCGTGCAATTTTATTTGCCGCGAGACCTGTTGCATACAGAACCCAAATGAAAACAGTGCCGATCAATTTTGGGTCGGCATACGAGAAAGTTTCAAATGCTTTCGGTAGCCACACTAACCCAACAACAATCGCAACTGTGAGTAGAACAAAACCAAGCTTCGTTGCGGTTAAACTCATCTTTTCTAAAATTTCTAAGTTCGGCAGTCGTTGATAAACTATGCCGAAGCGATTCGATTTGATGTCGTGGTAGAGCATCAGATATAACATGCCGTAAATTGCAGAGATAGTAATCGCAGAAAATCCCAATAACGCACTCACTACGTGGAAGCCGAGTAAGTTACTGCGTAAGACATCGGGAACGTTCAATAAATCTTTTATGAACAGTGAAGAAAAAAGCTGGAAGAAGAATCCAACAATCAAAATAAAAAATCCGGTCGAACGGACTTTGGTTTTCACCTGAATATATGCGTAAGCCAGAGTAACACTAAAAGCAACTGTTGAGAATATCTCAAAAATTGTAGTGATGGGAGAATGTGCAAAAGCAACCGTTCTCAAAATTAGATAAATAAAATGGACGATTATTAATACAAAGAGAAGTGGTGTTTTTAATGTTTCTGCCGGTTTTGATAATTTAAAAAAAGATTTTCCATAAGCATAAACAACGCCTATGTATAAAATCGGCAGAAGAATATTTAACAGGTCAATTAAGAACTTCATTGGTTCAATTTAAAAATGTTAATTTGGATATAAAGATACTCAACTCGAGTGCCATAAGCAATTTTTAGTGAATTTAAGTGCTTTTAGCAGTGTTCTCACGTCCCTTACTAAATTTGATTGCATCTACCGAGTGGGTTTCTTATATTTGAGAGCAAAAATTTTATTCAAAAATTAATAAAAGGATTACTTATTATGGAACAGGTGTTGAAACATATAGAAGAAAACAAACAAAACTTTCTTAACGAATTAAAAGAGTTCATAGCAATTCCAAGCATCAGTACAGGAGAAGAAAATAAAAATGAAGTAGCCCGTTGTGCAAATTGGGTTGCCGACCATCTTAAAAAAATCGGAATGAATAATGTTCAAGTACTTCCGACGGAAGGACACCCAGTTGTTTATGGCGAATGGCTTGGTGCGCCTGGCAAGCCGACGGTTCTTATTTACGGACACTACGATGTTCAACCCGTTGACCCGATTGAGTTGTGGGAGTCGCCGCCGTTTGAAGCGACTGTGCGTGGAGAAAATCTTTATGCACGCGGCGCTGCCGACGACAAAGGTCAGGTGTTTATACATTTCAAAGCCATCGAAGCTTATATGAAAAATAACGGCACTCTTCCGATTAATATAAAATTGATGATAGAAGGTGAAGAAGAAGTGGGAAGTGCAAATCTTCCGAAGTTTTTAAAAGAACACAAAGATTTATTGAAAGCCGAACTGATTGTCGTATCCGACTCATCTATGTTTGCAAAGGGAGTTCCTTCGATATGTTACGGACTTCGCGGGTTAAGTTATATGCAGATTGATTTAGTCGGTCCGAAAGGTGATTTGCATTCGGGTTCGTTCGGCGGTTCGGTTCATAACCCGATTCAGGCGCTCACTGAAATTGTAGCATCGTTGCACGATAAAAATGGAAAGATTACAATTCCCGGATTTTATAAAGATGTTCTCGCGTTGACTAAAAAAGAACACGATGCGTTTAAAAAACTTCCTTGGAACGATAAAAAGTATGCAAAAGAATTAGGCGTGAAACAGCTTTATGGAGAAAAAGGATTTACAACACTTGAACGTTTGTGGGCGCGCCCGACACTCGAGTGCAACGGAATCTGGGGTGGGTTCACCGGTGAAGGGGCAAAGACTGTCCTTCCATCAAAAGCATCCGCAAAAATTTCTATGCGGTTAGTTCCGCATCAAAAGTCGGCAAAGATTGCCAAACTTTTTGAGAAACATATTCAGAAAATTGCACCAAAGTCAGTTCAAGTTACAGTTCGAAATTTACACGGCGGCGAAGCTGCAATAACTCCAATAGATAGTCCAGGTGTAAAAGCGGCAGTCGCAGCACTCGAAAAAGGTTTTAACAAAAAGCCGTTATACCAAAGAGAGGGCGGTTCGATTCCGATTGTTGTTGAGTTCAAACAAATCCTCGGCCTCGATACAGTTCTGCTTGGCTTCGGTTTGCCGGATGAGAATGCGCACGCGCCGAATGAGTTCATCAATCTTGATAATTTCTACGGCGGTATGAGAACGGTAGCACATCTGTTCAATGAACTGCCAAATTATTTGAAGAAGAAATAAAAGGGTAAAAAATGTTATTAAGGGCGGTTCCAAAAATTGACTTATTGAATACTTTTTTTGTATATTTAA
>JASEGV010000127.1 GCA_030017895.1 Bacteroidota bacterium
CGAGAATGCTATGATTAAAAGCAGTCCGACGAAAATTTGAGCGGCTATCGTTCCACGCATTATCAAATAAAGCCGGTAGAAGATGAAAGTTACCACTACAATATCGAGTATATCAACTAATGTAACTGTTAAAAACCCAATTTTAAAAAGTTCCAATTGATATCCTCATTTTAATGTATCAATTATTTTTGCAACGCGTTTCATTTCTTTAACATCGTGTACACGAATTATATTTGCACCGTTCATAATTGAGACTGCCACAGCCGCGGCGGTTCCTTCTAATCTTTCAGCAATAGGTAAATCGAGTATTGTTCCGATAAAAGATTTTCTTGATGGACCTACAAGAACCGGATAGCCGAGTTCCTGAAATTCTTTTAACCTTTTGAATATTTCTATGTTATGTTCAAGTTTCTTTCCAAAGCCGATACCGGGGTCTATAATAATTTGTTTGATGCCATTTTCGATAGATTTTTTAATCGCTTGGAATAAATAAGATTTTATTTCAGGAATAAGATCTTTGTATTCCGGATTTTGCTGCATCGTTTTCGGTTTATCTTTGGTGTGCATTAAAACGACCGAGGCATTATACTTCGAGACAACTGCAGGCATCCGGTGGTCGAAGTGAAAGCTGCTGATGTCATTCACGATTACTGCACCGCTTTGAAGTGCTTTTTCTGCAACCTCAGATTTTGTAGTATCGATTGATATAGGGATAGTAGTTTTATTAACAAGCTGTTCAATAACCGGGATAACTCGATTTAGTTCTTCTCTGACGCTGACCGACTCAGAACCGGGACGGGTTGATTCGCCGCCAACATCAATAAAATCAGCACCTTCATCAGCCATCCATAAAGCATGGTCGATTGCTTTTGAGCTGTTTAAATATTTTCCACCATCTGAGAAAGAATCGGGAGTTACATTCAAAATTCCCATAATGAAGGTTCGGTTCGACAAATCGTATTCTACTGAACCAAACTTGTAAATTTTATTGATAGAGTGTACCATCGTTCAGAAAAAATATACAAAAATTTTGGAGGTATAACAAAAAAGCCCCAGCTAAAATTATGCTGGGGCTTGAATGAATATTTTGTGGATAATAAATTAGAAACACTAAACTCTAAATCCTAACCAAATTCCAAGTTCAAATTATTTGAGTAGTATCATCTTCCGAATTTGGACAAAAGTTTTGCTTGGGTCGCTCACACCAACTGCGTTTATCTTATAAAAATAGATACCATTCGACAAATTAGCACCGTTAAACTCCACATCATAATATCCAGCTTCTTTGTATCCATCTGAAAGGGTGGTTACAACACGACCTAAAACATCATATATTCTTATATCTACATGAGATTTTGTTGGAATTGAAAACTTTATTTTAGTCGTTGGATTGAATGGATTCGGATAGTTTTGGTAAAGTTTGTATTCACCCGGGATTAGAGAACCCTGATCATTAACACCAAGCAGTTCGTTCTGAATCCATAGTGTGTCATCTACAGTTCCATCGTTTCCACGATCAATCAGGATTTGCATTGTGGTGTCGTTAGCAAAATTATTCCAATTAGGAACAAACACGTATCCCGCACTGCCGTCGATTTGAATTCCTGTCTTTGAAAATATCACCAATCCGTTTTGCGAGTTATGTTCGATACGAATATCAAAATTAATAGTTGATATCCCAGTGTGTGAAAGTTTAAGCTGATCAAGCATAAAAGCTGCAACAGTTATTGAATCTCCCTGCATCACATCGAAATTATTTACTCTAAACACTTTCTCTGCATTAGGTTCTTCCACGACAAGCTTCATGTCTACCTTCTTAGTTTGCAGATCGTTATTGATCATTCGCATAGTGGTCATGTCACTAATTTCTAACTGATCCTCCTGGAGAGGTGCGACTCCATGATGTTGAAAAGTCATAACTGAAGAATCAGAGATCAAGCTGAATGAGATTGTCGAATCAGATGCTTCACCCAAGGTAACTGAGTAGCGGCCCAGCGGAAGAAGATAACCTATTGGTGGAGCTTCTCTGGAATCCAGCGGAATCAAAGGTCCGGCACCTGAAATTTCATTGAAGAACTCTTGATTCTGGTATCCGATTCTGTTTCCCTGCATATCTTTGATAAGAATTGATGACCTGGAAGATGAATATAGCTCACAGTATTTCGAAGAAGCGAGACTTTGTTTGCCTGCAGTAATTACCGGCGGTCCATTAAATGATAATGCACGCGTTAAAGTATCGTTAGAATAGTAACTGGAAACTGGATCCATAAGCATCAATCCTTTTGCACCACCCCAACCGGTCCAGTTCGAGTAATCCCATGTGTCTGCTACTGTATCTACTATTATTCTTGCGTTGTAGTCGGTGTGATAGCTGTTATCATATACTGATATCCAATAGTTCTGAGGATTGATTGTGTCTTGTTCGAGTTTATAAGGGACAATTGCATGCGCTGCAGGGTCGCCTGTTTGCTTATAAATATTTAAGACCTTAACATCTCTCGTATCATTAAGAAAATCATTGCGCAGTTCCTGAAGGGTTTGTGTTGGAGTTATTGTTGACCAACGGGGTAGGACGTATGCATAATGTGTCGCACCGCTTGTATAGATTTGGAGCTGATTTATGACACTGCGGACACTGTCGGTACACACAACACCTTCAAGCGCGCTGAAACCTGGCATCTGCGGAAAAGTTGTAAGGAACCGCGTCTTATCCTCAAACGCCATAAGTGATGATGTCGAGAAACCAAAACAAGATCCTCCCCACTCTCCTTTGATCGATGCCCATTTCGTCAATGCCTTCTCTTTATATCCAGTCGAGGTAGGCGACCAATAGCATTGAGCAACACCAAATGCTCTAACAAAATTTGGCCAGTCGGAAAAATTGCTGTCTGCTGCCGCTCTGAATGGATACATAGAGTCGAAAGGATAAAACGTACCTGTTACCGGATCGATGGAGGTTACATAATTGAATTGCAGCCACCAACTCTGGGGCCAAATCCATTTTGCTTCATTCCCGAAAGAATATTGGTGGCGCGGTTGTGAAAAATTTTCATACTGACCAGACGAGTTATACCTCGTTAGATAAGTGCCTTTTACTTTAAACATTTCGCTGCGACCACTGTCGGATCCACTACTCGCCACAATTTTGATTAAACATTTTGCTGACATAACATCATTAGGCATCATCCATGGGAAAGATCCAGAGTCGCCCGGAACTCCACTCGCGATAAGGTGTTGGGTAACTCCGCTGTCTGTGCTGAAGAATATGTTCACCGAGTCGATATTTTTATAGCAAGTCCACCGGATTGTATCTACAGTTCCGGCAAGCCAAAAAGAACCTTTTATCGGTTTCCAAACCATAATAGGACCTGGGTTTAGCACAACCCTGTATCCTTTATTGTAAAATCCACCCGAATCGATTCCCCAACCGACAATAACATTTCCATTAGCAGAAATTCCGGTAGCCCCCCAAAGCCTGATATTATTCAAAATTATACCGTGGGAATTCTGAAGAAATAATTTCAAATCCTGAAATACACTGCTTCCTGCATCCCAGATAATAGCACGTTGTTCGGGTTTTTTACTCGATAGTCCGACGATGCGCCTACCATCAGCCGTGATTGCTTTAGGATCGGTACTGTCCCCAAGAACAGCCGTAACTCCACCCACAGTCAACCGATATGACCAAGAAGGATAAGGTGTATTCTTCTGTACGATAACTACATTACCATTTGTTGAAGCACAGACTGCTTTACTATACGGTGGATATGTGAATCCCAAATACTTCATTCCAGTACTATCCCATTTCGCTGCAGTCTGGGCTCCTGTTACCGCACTTGGTTGCGCGCTACCAACAGCTACTGATCCATCAGGCGATATTCCATAAACACGACTTATCGCATGAACACCTGGAAGATAACTCACACTACTACCAGTCCATCGGGATGCACGTGAATGATAATTGAAATAGGGCGAGCTTGGGGAACCACCTATAAATGTAGAGTCAACATCTCCGACGATGTTAATTCCTGCAGCATCAACCGCCCATGCTCGTGACATCTTGTACCCCATAGATGGTAATGCTGTAATTCCACCTGAGGATGACCAACGTACCGCATTATACAAATAATGCACACTATTGCCGACCTTAATCGTATCATACGCTGAATATCCCACAATCACCATACCGTCGTTTGAAACACCCAATGCAATACTGGACGGAGAAGGAAGAAGAGTTGGATTGAGGTCCTGTAATATAACTAAACCTGTTTTCTCATTCCAACGAAAAGCCTTATTGTTATACCCCCCGACAACGACCCTTCCGTCGGGTGAGACTGCGTAAGGATTTACGTTATCTCCCAACCATGTGAATTTGCTGTACCCGCTTGCTGATTGAATGCTACTCCCTTCAGTATTGTTATCTCCTTGAATGCTAACCTGTCCGGATAAAAAATAAAATGGCATAAAGGATATCGTGAGTATTATTAATATTACTCTACTGTAAAATTTTTCCATAAAATATTCCATAATAGTTGAGTTTGGTTTAAAAGATAAAGCAAGGAGTTTTCCCAAAGAAATCTCCCACACCAGTGATTAATTCCTGGATATTACCTAAGGGCAGTTCCAAAAATTCAAATATAAGTTTAGTGTTATAGATTTTATCGTC
>JASEGV010000128.1:0-1843 GCA_030017895.1 Bacteroidota bacterium
TCCAAAAACTAAAAATAACAGAGGTAACTTTTTACCATATATGAAAATGTGTTGAATTTTTCGATACTTCGTTTTTTTAAAAACGGAATAAAAATTATCAGGCAATATTTTACTTATTATAGTTCCAGTATTACTAACCTGTAAATAAAGGTGTTCAACAAAAGAACTCTGAGAATATCCCCGCTCGTCCAAAATATGGACTATCACAAATGCTTCATAATTACCTATTTCTTCCAAATTAATTTCCCATTCCTTTGTAACTATATGGTCTTTGGAAAGGTTTAATACCTTTGATTCGCTTTCAATTTTTTTAGCTATGTTTTGGGGTGCTTTGAATATTGTAATAACCTGCGCTGCATCTTTTAAGACTTTGAATTGCAACCTGTAAGTAGAATTATAACCAATTTTGGGCTCTCTAATAAAATTAGAGTAAATAATTTGAAAACACTGCTCTGGTTCACGAGATGATGCGATGAGAAATTCACAAAACAAGATTAAGTATCCTAATATAAAATATAGAATTAATAGCTTTTTCATTTTGTTTTTCCTTTCAATTTATGTTTCAAGATTCCAAAAATTCAAAACTTCTTCTAAAAACTTTTATTTTGTTTTAATAACCAAATATCATTCGGACCTAATGGTTTAGCATCCACTATAGGAACTACAGAAAAAGCTAAGTATTTCCTATCAGATGACCAAGAAAAATAACTCGCATAAGTTCCACCTTCTTTTGGGCTTATCAGGTTTACATCTAACTTGGTTACTTTTCCAGTTTCCACATCAATTATTCCAACATTACTCGGTAGATAACGATTTAATGAATTATCACTATAGACAATTTTTTCCCCATCGGGACTGTATGCCAACCATTCAGCATAAACTTCTCCTGTTTTAACTGTATTTGTTTCTAAGTTACGAATCGAATATTTGATTGGTTGAGGATATATAAGGTTCTTTCCATCTGGCGAAATGTCAAAACCAAAATAACCGAATGGTTCAGCAAATAATAGTTTTAACTTGTTATTATATCTTGAGAAGAAATAATATCCTCGTGGTAAATTACTCGTCATCCCTTCCCCATAAATTATTAGAGTTGTATCACCAGACATAAACTTGGCACTATATACGGCTTTTAAACCTGTCTCAATAGGTTCTTTGATCTGAGTTTGTATGTTAAATATATATAAATTGCCGGATATGTTGTTTTTTAAACTGTCTATGAATACTAACTCCGAACCATTTGTCGATAAAGTAATGAAACCAATGTCTCCTTTAATTAAGGATTGTGGGTTAAATACTGATACTGAGGAAAGTAATACACCATTCGATAAAGAACCAATTGAATCCCCACTTATATAATTACTAATAACGTAAAGAAAATCATTAGTAGGTTTAAAGACGGGACAGTTATAATTAATACCATAGCCAACCGTGCGTGGGTATGTTAGCGGGATAAGATTAGAATTTCTTTTCCATTCTTCATCTTCAGTATTGTTAACACCTTTATTACAACTTGTAATGATTAACAGGAAAAGTAAAAAGATATAAGAAAATATATTAACGATTGTGCTCTTAATAAAAATTGATTTTTTTAACATATAAGAAACCTAATTTATTAGCTTTTTATTGATGATTAGTAATTTCAGATGGATTCAAGTAAATTCACCAATTTCTATCAATATTACTTTTTCAAAAGAAATTTTTTTTTAATAATATTATCCTTTACTATCATTTTCGAATCCATTTTGACTTACCATTATCCTAATTGTTAAAAAACAAATTAGAAAAATTATTTGGTTAATAACATTTTCTTTATACTTAAAAATTTACCTGATTGAAGTTT
>JASEGV010000128.1:1852-4432 GCA_030017895.1 Bacteroidota bacterium
GACCAAAAAAGACTGGGCAGTATTTGTAAAAAAAATTGCCGATGAGCAATATCCTGATGCAAAAAAAATAACATTGGTAATGGACAATTTTACAACACATGCAGCATCTTCTTTCTATGAAATATTTGAACCCGAAGAAGCAAAAAAAATATGGGATAGATTTGAATTTGTTTATACACCAAAGCATGGCAGTTGGCTCAATATGGCAGAGATAGAATTACATGTATTAAATGGACAGTGCTTAAACAGGCATATCTCAACGATGGAAAAAATCAAAGAAGAAGTTGAGGCGTGGCAATCAAATAGAGATAATAAAAACGCCAAAATAAACTGGCAGTTTACAACCAAAGATGCAAGGGTGAAACTTAAAAGATTATATCCGTCAATTCATGGCTAACACAACACTAGTATATATAAATATTTTTCTAACACTTTCATTATTTTCATTAAATTGCTCTTTACAAAGTGAAAGTTGATATGTAAGTAAAATTATTAAAAACAAGAGTTGTTTATATTTCATATTTATCTCCAGTAAATCTTATTCCGCAGTGGCATATATAAACGCCGATTTTTACTTGTCCGTTACCGTCTGTTTTTTCTTTATACATATTATTTCTCCAATTATTTGGTTAATAACATTTTCTTTATACTTAAAAATTTACCTGATTGAAGTTTGTAAAAATATACGCCGCTGGGTAAACTTAATCCAGATAATTCGACTGTCTTATAACCTGACTCCTGATGCTCTGCTAGAAGAGTTGTAATCTCTCGACCTAATACATCAAAAATCTTCAGCAAAACGTAACAAGGTTCGGGTATTGTGTATTTGATTTTGGTTACCGGATTAAACGGATTCGGGTAGCACTGCTCTAAACTATAGGTTTGCGGACGCTCGATATTATTAGCTTCAATATTAATCTTCTGAACAGTTTGTATAGTATTATCTGAAATTTTCACATTACTGTTTGTTGTTGAGGATACATTTTTAAGATAATCCTCCAAAACTTCTATTGATTTTTTATCTATTTTATCACCGCGGCTTTTCATAGCGTTAAACAATGAAATAGCATTTGTTACATTACCGAGTCCAACATTAGCTATCACTTTCTGAGTCTGGCAGAAAAACCACATATTATCATCGTTATTTCTTTGTAATATTTGATCGGCAATATAAATTGCGTTTGAATATTCTCCTCTATCCATTTTTGCTGTAACGAGAAATACAGATGCAAGCATTTTAACATTTTGCAATCTTGAATTTCTCTCAAAATAAGCTAACAAAAATTCCCACGGCATTTCAAGTGCGTCAGAATACTCTCCGCCAGGTCCAACGTAAAGCGCTAATTGGTATAATGCATCTATCGAGTTTGTTTGGTTAGATTTTATATCCAACTGTAATTGTAATAGCCATTCTCTAATTCTTGTTCTATCTTCTTTCGTTAATTCTGATTCGACGTACAAATCTGTGCCTTCTAATTTCGCTGGTGTGTTAACAGGACTACCGAGTTGAGATAATGTATCGACCGGACCGCAGAACATTAATGACCCAGTACCCCAATAATTATAACGCGCTTGGACTGTATTCGATGTAGCGTTGTTGATTAACCTGCAATTGTAATTAAAATTGTTGTAAACGTTATTCCATCCAGCACGAGCTTCATAACGAACTGCCGGATAACAACCCGGTGGGCACTGTGGCGATTTAGATTCGATTTCTGAACTCTCACTAAATTGATCTACAAATTTATCGAATGCGTAATCATCGCAAACACAGTAATTGATAGCAGCTCTATATCCCAAAAGTGCTGTTGCAGAATTACGAACATAAATTTCGCTCAAACCGTGTCCAGTTACTGTGTTGTAACCTCGTTTTATTTCATCGGGGCTAAGTGATACTCTTGAGCCGATGCCGCTTACGTCGATTCCGCTACCTAAATTGTTTGTAACAAAAGAACTATCTATGAATAATCTGCCAGCGTTAATTACATTAATTCCGGAATTAATATTGCCGGAGCCATTGTTTTCAACTCGTGAGTTTGAAATACTGACGCGTGCATTATTTACGCGTATACCTTCTGTTCTATTATTTTTAATAGCGCTTTTATAAATTCTTAGGGCTGTGTTGGAAGCTCCGGTACTCGATACAGCAACACCATATCCTGAAGAGTTAGAGACTGTATCGTTCGCCATATAGCTATTTGGTGCAGTATTTATAAATCGTAATCCATTTTCAGCATATTTTATATTGCAATAAGTAAGTGTATCGGGTCCGCCGCCTGAGAAGATAATGCCGCCCCAATCCCCAGGTGATGGTGAATGATTGGATGATGTGAATGTGATGCGTTGAGTGGGTGTGCCTTTGGCGATGATAGTGCCGAGGACGGTAATGGTTTTCCCCGGGTTAATCTTGATATATGTGCCAGGTGCGATAGCTAAATTTACACCGCTTTGTATAGTAATATTATCCACTACATTTACTTTGTTCTGCCAAGTTGTATTTTCTGTGATATTTCCAGCCCAAGTATTATAGGGCGGTTCCAAAAATTGACTTATTGAATACTTTTTTTTGTATATTTAAGA
>JASEGV010000129.1 GCA_030017895.1 Bacteroidota bacterium
AAATATACAAAAAAAAGTATTCAATAAGTCAATTTTTGGAACCGCCCTTAATATTTATCGTAGTAGTGGGTCCGCTTGGATTGATTATATCTAAAGTGTTATTTGTGTTTTGTACTGTTTGAATTCCCGACACACCACTGCTACCAGCATTAATTATTATCGAGTCGCCACTGGTTGATATTGTAGCTCCACCGACAGCTGAGAGCGTTATATTTTCAGACAGCGTATTCAAAGTTTTCACAACCTGATTAGGCGCAATTTTCTCACCTGTTATGCTATTGTCGGGAATTGTACCAGCAATTCGAGCACTGTCGACAAATACCTGAAGCGGATATTGTTTTGCGTATTGTGCTGTATCAGCATTTATTGATTTGATGCTGTAACCCACCGATGTTAAAGGAATCCGTTGAGGGAGTTCAGCTTCGGCGCCAGATTTTATACCAAGCCAATAATGTTTATCGAATTTTACATTCGGTTCAAAAGATGTTTGGTCGCCAAGTACTGTTGAAAATAATCCCCGCTTAACTAACACGTCTTTAATCTCAGTCCATACTGCACTTCCGCCTGTGCTTACATCGTACAACCTGAATGTGAATGTGTACATGCCATCAGGTTTTGGATTTCCCAAACTATCAGTAAGCACGCCTTGGTAAGACAGCGTAGGGGGAATTTGTGCTTGCATTGTTTGAATAATAATCAGTATCATTAGAATTCTGATAAGCCAAAAAAAGAATTTGCTTTGCATAATAATCTCCTTTATAATAACTGTACAAAATTATTTTGTTTAGTTACACACTGCCGGTTTCTCATAAGCATATTTTATATCATTGAAATAGATACAGCCATCACCGCATACCTGATAGTTTACAACATCGGTATTACCATTCGAGTAAGCAAATATAATCTTACCCGATGTTTTATTCCCGCTTATACTCCAAGTTCCGGCTTCACCTGATTGACTTGCTGTCCCCCAAGCGCCGGCAGTCCCGGCGTCGCCCGAATATCCCGACTCGCTCGTGAAATAGAATTGTCCATTGGAGCAAATAACAAACCTTCTCTCGGTACCACCGCTTGTAATACCTCCGCCGGTAAAACTGTAATAAGTTCCGGCAAAGTATTTCATCAAACCGGATGCATCGTTACCGCCGGTTCCTTTTTCAAAGGTGAAATTGTCGGGAGTTTTCGTTTTAGTGTAGTTCATCCCCTTGGCAATTGCTTCGGCAGTTTTTGAAAGTTCTTTGTTAAAATTCTCTGGCGAGTCGAAAGCTAAAATATAGACGCCATTGCCGTATGCAGGATGTGTTCCAATGATGTATGCCTTTACGTTTTGGTATTCATAGATGCCTGAATATTCACCGGCGTAAATGTTTTCTCCTAATGTAGTTAACTTCCCAGAAAGGAGAAGCGAAGTACCTTCCTCATCCAAGCCGGTTAACATTTGTTGTTTAACTTCCTCAAAGCCGTTAGCATCTGTGGGAATAATTAGTATCGCACCTGATATTTTATCATGGCCTAATAAAATACCTGATTCATTTTGTTGATATACCCATCCTGTAGGTTTTATGAATTTGAAACCTCCTTGAGAAATCCATTCATCACTTGATTCTTGTGCGAATAAAGAAGATATTGATAATGCCAATATAGTAATAAGACGATTAAATAAATATTTATAATTCATATTTAAACTCATATTCATTTATCCGACGCTCCATTCTACTTCAGCAACAAGAACTTTTTCGTGGCAGTATATTCACCAATTGTTAGCCGATAGTAATAAACACCGGTTGAAAATCCGAAATCCGATCCGTTAGCTGACGGACGAAATCCAAATTCATACTTTCCCGCTTGCTTATACTCATCCACAAGCGTCGCTACTTCCCTACCTAACATATCAAAAACCTTCAGTGTTGTCCAACCACTAACTGGTGATTGCCAACTGATTTTTGTGCTTGGATTAAACGGATTAGGATAATTTTGCCCTAAAGAAAATGATGAGGGTATTGATTCCATATCCTCAACAGATGTTACAGTTGATGTTGTTGTTTTATATAAAGAATATCCCCAGGGTCCTGAGTACAAAAAGCCGTCTGCATCAATTGCAACAGAACGTACATCATTTGTAGGAATCCCTGAATTGATTGATACCCAGGTTACCCCAAAATCAGTTGAACGTTTTACTCCACTGCCATAGTTAAAAGTACCTGCAAACAGATGACCTTGAGAGTTTTCAGCATAAGAGTATGCCATATTGCCCAAAGGCATGGGTGTCCAGGTTAAACCATTATCAGTAGAGCGTTTCTGATCAGTATAGAGATAATCATTACTTGAAATAAAGAAACTATATATACAGCTGGAACCATAGTTTGAGGTTAAATCAACCCAGACTGTATCTCCGGCAGGGAGTTTCCACAAACCGCCACAATAGCTTCCAAGGAATAAATCTCCGAGTGAATTGAATTTTAGCTTCCCATCAGGCACATTTCCTATTCTATACCAGGAAACTCCGTTGTTTGTAGATTTAAATACACCGGCAGAATTACTGGCATATACATTATCTGAGTCATCAACCGTTAATCCTTTTATATCTCCTGCCTGAAGACCCGATTGTGCAAGCACCCAGGAATCACCATTATCTGTCGAGCGATAAACAAAAGTAGTTGGCCAATTATTAGTAAATCCAATGAATATTGTACCATCCGGTTTAATTGAGATACTTTTAATTTCACTATTATTCACATCTCGTGAAGATAAGCCATTATTTATTGGCTCCCAGGTTAAACCATTATCTTTTGATCTTGACATACCAACTGTTGAGGCAAATAAAAATCCATTCGACGGACTTACTGCCAATACTTTAACATATGCAGAAATTAAACCCACCTGCTGCCAGCTCTCACAGTTATCCACTGATCTGTAAATTCCGCCTCCGACTGTTCCGGCATAAACACTTCCATCATTTGATATGTGCATTGATTTGATATAGATATGTCCGAGTCCGGAATTTTGCTGTGTCCAGGTTGCACCATCATCTGTTGATCGCCAGATGCCCCAACCATAGCTCCCGACAAAAATATGGCCATCGGTATTGATAACTATGTTGTGTGAAGGATAAACTCTGAAACCTTCTTTTACAGGCGTCCAGCTATTGCCGTTGTTTGTTGATTTAAAGACACCTGAGTATGTAGTATGTTCCTCGGAAGTACCGGCGAATAAATTTCCATTTGGAGCAACAGCAATTGAGTTGATGTAGGTAACTCCGGACATATTCGTCCATGTTGCACCTCTATCAGTTGAGCGTCTTCCAACTTGACCACCGAAAAAGATATGCCCGCTATCATTTATCGCAATACAGGGACCTCCACCTCCTGAATAATGATTCCAGGTATATCCTCCATCTTTTGAAACACTGTATTGTCCAAATCCAGTATTGCCGACATAAATATGTCCGCTATCATTTTGAGCAACGCAACTTCCACCTAAACCTGAGAAAATACTGGTCCAATTTTCACCATTATCGGTAGATCTGAAGACATAAGCACCAACATGGCTTCCAGCACCGGCTATTAAATTATCAGCGCTATCAACCACAATCCAGCCAACATTTCGATAGTCCAAAGCGACCCCATTGATAATACTTTGGAAGGTTAATCCTTCATCAACAGATCTAAAGAAACCTTTATAATCATCGGAACCAGAGAAAATATTGCCGTTGCTATTAGAAGCAAAGCAGGTGGGGGTCCCTCCAAACGGACCATTAAGCTGCTCCCACTGAATCGATTGTGAAAATAAAAATGAAGTGCAAAAGAATAATAGAAAAAATAAACATTTTTTCATAACTATCTCCTTTAATTATTGTTGTTTAAAATTTTTGGAATTAATTCTACATTTTCTTTTAAAAAGAAATTGGAGGCGCCGAATTTCGTAGCAACTTCACGATATTCAGTATCATTATATTGTGTAAGAATTATAATCTTCGCATCACGATTTTTCTCTCTTATTAAACATGTTGCTTCTAAGCCATCAATATTGGGAAGCTTTATATCCATTAAGACCCAATCTGGTTTTAATGCGCTGAACATTGATATAGCACTTTCACCATCTTCACATTCGTATATTGCTTCGAGATTATAGATAGAAGACTGAAGCATTTTCTTTACGAATGCCCGAAATTTCGTATTATCGTCCACCAGCAGTATAGTCATTTGATTTTAGATTTTTATTCTTGTAGATAATTAACTCTTTTAAGAAAGCTAAATCAATATGTATAAGTACTCATTTTGATGAGTAACTGTACTCATTTTATGGAATTTTTAAGAGAATTGTTTGAGTAGAGAAGCTGCGGTGTTTTTATTATAGGCTCATCGTGGAAGTGAGTGGGTAAAAATGATAGATAGAAACAGCGTAACA
>JASEGV010000130.1 GCA_030017895.1 Bacteroidota bacterium
TTAACCAACTATTATTTTATATTAATTGTAACTTTTCCCTTGAAGCATTACACTTGTAAGGTAAAAATGAAATCAAAACAAAAAAGTAAAACACAACCAAAAGATTTTCAAAAAAGGGAAGGGCCATATATCGTCCCAAAATTTTTGTTAGACGATAAAACATCTTATGTAATGGCAATTTTGTATTTCATCATTATGCTGTTCGTCAGCTTGAATCACCACAAAATTGGAGATTATGGAGTTGAAACTGATTTTTATTGGAGTTACATACCACACGCTCAACATATTTTAGCCGGTTATGTTGATATCGACCAATGGAAAGGCCCTGGGTACGAGTTCATTCTTGCTTTAGGTAAAATAGTTTCTACCGATTTCTTTTTTGCCGGAATGATCATTGCAATAGCCAGCGCTGCATTAGTGATACTATTTACATATAAAATTATTTCAAACCACTTTAACAAAGAATTAGCTTTTATCACAGTTCTTGGTTTAGTAACTAATTTTACATTTATCAAGTATTCCTATTCATCAGGAACTGATATGTTTTTCAACTTTCTTCAGGTACTTGTTCTATATTTTCTATTAAGGAATCAAAGATTAAGCTTGTTGGATATTGCTATCGCAGGAGCGATAACAGGTTATGCTTACATCACGCGTTACAACGCAATTGCTTTATACGCCGCAGTCATCGTTGGGTTATTACTATTAAACTACAAAATGGTCGATTGGAAAAAAAGAATTGCGGCAGCAACAAGTTTTGTATTGTCTTCACTCATTTTTGTTTTACCTTGGGGTTTGTATTGCCTTCGAGAAAAAGGAAATTTTTTTTATAACGTTAATTATTTAAATATCGCTTATAAAATGTACGGCAGAGGCAAGGTTGGTTGGGATGAATATTGGAATACTGTGGCAATAAAGTTTTCCTCTTTGTCGGATGTAATATTAGCCGACCCAATAACTTTCTTCACACACGTAACGATTAACTTTGCAGACCATTTATGGAAAGATATATCTCTCCTGATTAGCTTGCCATTAGGTATTTTCGCGTTAGGGGGAATTGTAATTCTATTATTTAAAAAGCCTGATCGGAAACAAATATTTTATTTCATATTTAGTGGCGCATTCTTTGCCATTCTAACGATTGTTTTTTACGGTGAGCGTTTTTCTCTATACCTTATACCAACGTATTTTTTGCTTGTGTCGATATTTTTTGTCTGGGAAAAAATACCTTCGCTTGGTTTTCCACATTTTGGAATCAAACATTTATTAATTTTGAGTATGTTTTTTTACACTGCATATTCGTCAATTGATCAAGTAAAATCCGACATCTCATCCGGACCGGTTGAAATTTTAGATGTACGAAATGCATTCTTCAACGAACCGGTAAATTCAGGCACTGAAAAAACCGTCATCGCACGAAAACCCCACATCGCTTATTATTTGAACATGAAATTTGAACCGTTTCCATATGTCTTTAATATCGACGAGCTAATAGAAAAATGTAAGAGCACCGGAGCCGATTATTTATATTTTAGCGGTATTGAAGCCGGCATGAGACCTCAGTTAAGTTTTCTTTTAGATCCTGGAAATGCTCCTCCTCAATTTCAACCTATTGTCAGTATAATTTATCCACCAGCAGTCCTATATAAAATTAACTTTGAAAATTCAAAAAATAATTAGAAGAGATTTATGAAAATTGCCATAGTATTCGGAACGCGTCCCGAAGCCATTAAGATGGCCCCTGTAGTAAAAGAATGTGAAAAGCGAAAATTAGATTTCATTACAATCGTAACGGCACAACACCGTGAAATGCTCGACCAGAAATTGGAGGTTTTCGGCATCGTCCCGGATTACGATTTGGATATTATGCAAGCAAACCAGGATTTGTTTTATGTAACATCGAGTGTTATCAACGAGATGAAACCGATCCTGATGAAAGAAAAACCGGATGTAATTTTAGTCCAAGGCGATACAACTACAACATTTGCAACGAGTTTAGCCGCGTTTTATTTAAAAATTCCTGTAGGACATGTAGAGGCCGGCTTACGAACTTGGAATAAATATAATCCGTTTCCCGAAGAAATAAACCGGCAGCTTACAACACGATTGGCTGATTATCACTTCGCACCAACCGAATGGTCGAAGAAAAATTTACTCAATGAAGGAGTTGATGAATATAAAATTTTCATAACCGGAAACACTGTTATAGATGCTTTGCTGATGATTGTCGACCCCAATTATCAATTTGAAGATAAATTGTTGAATGAAATAGATTACAAAAACCGCAAAGTCATTCTACTTACTTCACATCGGCGTGAAAACTTTGGTGAACCGATGAGGCAAACTTTTTCTGCATGCCGATATTTGGTCGAAACAAATTCTGATGTTGAATTAATTTACCCTGTTCACCCAAATCCAAATGTACAGAAAATGGCAAACGAAATATTACAAGGGGTTGAGCGGATACATTTGGTTGAACCACTCGATTATCGTCCCTTCGTTCAGCTTATGAACAAAGCATACTTAATAATGACAGATTCAGGTGGTGTGCAAGAAGAAGCTCCTTCATTAGGCAAACCTGTACTCGTTTTACGGAAGACAACCGAACGCCCCGAGGCAATTGAAGTCGGAACGGCGAAACTCGTAGGTACCGACAAGGAAATAATTATTCAACAAGCTCAAAAGTTATTATCCGACAAATCAGCGTATCTCGAAATGTCAACAAAAGCAAACCCTTATGGCGATGGGAAAACTGCTGAAAGAATAATCAACATCATTTTAGAAAGACTTAACTGAATAATGTCCGCTAAGCCACTCGTTTATGTAATCGTTTTGACCTGGAATGGCAAGAAGGATACCGTTGAATGTTTGAGCTCTCTGCAAAAAATTACATATACAAACTATAAAATATTGGTAGTCGATAACGCCTCGTCAGACGGGACACAAGGAGAAGTACAAAAACGATTTTCTGATATTGAATATATTTTTAACCCGACTAATTTGCGGTTTGCGAACGGAAACAATATCGGAATTGATTACGCATTAAGCAAGGGTGCCGATTACATTCTGCTTTTGAACAACGATACAACGGTTGCTGATAATTTTCTGGATGAATTAGTAAACACAGCAACGGCAAGTTTAAATATCGGAATTGTCGGACCTAAAATGTATTATCACAGCGAGCCAAACAGAATTTGGTATGCCGGCGGAAAAATCGAGTGGTGGAAGGGTTGGATTTCACACATCGGCGTTAGAGAAATTGATAACGAACAGTACTGTCAAACAAAAGAAACTGACTTTGTCACCGGTTGTTGTATGTTAGTAAAGCGAGAAGTCGTTGAAAAAGTTGGAATGCTCGACACTGCTTATTATATTTACGGCGAAGATGTCGATTGGTGCATTCGCGCTTTTCGTACAGGCTATCGGTTAATGTTTGAACCGAAGGCAAAAATTTGGCACAAACTTTCAGTGAGCACCGGCGGACATCTTTCGTGGTTTAAAAATTGGAATAAGCTGAAGAGTCAATTTAGAATAATGGTAAGATATGCAAAGTGGTATAATTATTTCACGTTCCCAGTTGGGATTGTCTTCAATGTTGCAGCAAGTTTTATAAAATTAAAAAAAATACGGTAACAATTTTATCGTCATCTATTGAATAATTCTATAACACCATACAAGATATACCATCCCGCAGCCCAGGTCGATTTGATCGAAACTCACGGTCAAAGCTGGCAAAATGAAACTCTTGAAGAAAATATAAGGTTATGCGATTATCAAACTATAACCCAGTATTTTATTAAGTATTTGCAAAAAAATGGCACAATACTCGAATCAGGTTGTGGGCTCGGCAGATGGGTGTTCTATTTAAAACGCAGAGGATACAACGTTACAGGAATCGATCTTGCATCAACGGCTGTGGAGAGCGCGAAAAAATTTGATCCCTCTATACCTATCCTGAAGGATGATGTGTTGAATTCTTCTTTTTCCAGTAATTATTTTGACTCCGTTATCTCTCTCGGTGTGGTCGAACATTTTGAAGAAGGTCCCGAAGCAGCACTACGCGAATTTTCCCGACTATTGAAAGACGACGGACTACTTTTTATTTCGGTGCCAACACAGAATTTATTACGTATTTCAATTACTAACCAGCTAAAAGAATTATTCTGGTGGTACAACAAAAAAAAGGGGGTGAAATACAAATTTGAAGAATATCGTTACACTAAAAAGCAATTCAGTAATATATTAAGGGCATCTCTAAAAACTCGCCGAATTTTGTAGAAAAAATATTTTACGTATATTT
>JASEGV010000131.1 GCA_030017895.1 Bacteroidota bacterium
CGACGATAAAATCTATAACACTAAACTTATATTTGAATTTTTGGAACTGCCCTTGTATAATTCCATAGGACCACCGGAACCTTCGCGGACATTAAGGTAGTTCGAAACATCAACGAGATAAGAGTTGAATTGGATTCCTCCGTTGATTAAATGTGATTTTGTTATTTGACTGGTTAGTGATGCATCTAACGAAATTGTACGAGTAAGCTCATCTCGAAATTCTGAACGTCCTCGGAGATAATAAAATTCATCGGGCGATTTTGTTACTTGTGGAATTATTTTATCCCAATCGATTTGCCAATTCTGTGGATTCACAATAAAAGAATCGGGCACTGAGCTAGGCGATGGGGATGACCCTAATTTTCTCTTTGTCCAAAGAGAACTTAATTTCAATTCGTAGAAAGTACTCGGACTTAATGAGTGTGTAAACTTAGCACCGAGTTGAAGATTAGTTGTCTTTTGATATTGGATTGAAAGAATTCTATCCCACAACCACTGATAGTAGCCCAAACCATCTGAACCCGGGAAAATATTATTGTTATCTTGTGAAATACCACCGCTAAAACGGAGCATTGCACTTTTACCGATATCGGTTGCAACATTTCCCATAACCTGCTGTTGGATATTTGGTTGCTCTGTCGGAAACATAGGCCAGATAGTATTTGATCGGAGAGCGAGAAACATTCGTACGTTTTCATCGATGGGACCGCCCGCTGCGGCTTCAGCAGAATAATCAATTTCTTTTCCGTAGTCACGAAGTAAATCTCTTTTCATCTGCATCCGCCAAAGAGTTTGCGCTACCTGAAGTAGAACTAAAGTGTCCCTTCCGTAACGGTCCTTTAGTCCCGACCCCATCGAAGCATAATAAGGTGTGTTGGTTTGTGGATCGCCTAAAAGCCAAGTTGCTTCTTTCATAAGTAGATCAAGATATGGATTTGCTTTAGGGTCGAAAACACTCGGTCCAAAATGTTTTCGTCCCGGTGCCCTCATCCGCATTTCAGCTCTTGATCTCCATTTGTCAGATTTTCCTTCTTTCATAGAAATGTTGACAATTCCTGACTGTGCGTTGCCATATTGAGCTCCAAAACCACTGGTGATAACTTCTACTTCTTCAACAGCACTCATGATTGGTAAAAAAGCAGATGTGTTGTTTAATGGATTAACTATTCCCATACCTTGGAGAGTATAATATTCTTCTCCAGCTCTACCACCTCTAAAGTGTCCATCTGTAACGTCGGCAGCAAGACCGAGAACGTCGCCGACATCCCTAATACCCGCAAGCGCCTGTACTTCCTCGGAGCGAATTATTGCACTGGTAGAAGTTTTTTCTTTTTCAACATCAGGACGGGTAGCTTCGACAATAACTTCCTTTTGTATAACCGCCGCCGACTTGAGTTTGAAATTGGCATTAGTTGTTCGCCCGGAGTTAACAACTGCACCACGTTGCACGACTGGTTGGTATCCAACCATAGAAGCTTGAATATCATATTTGCCAGGGGGAACATTAAGGATAAAGAACGCGCCTTCTATATCTGTCGATGCACCCAAAGTTGTTCCCTGAATTGAGACGTTACATCCTATCAGAGGTTCACCTGTTTCAGTGTCGTTAACAACTCCTGAGATTTTTCCAACATTCTGGGCTGAGAGGTTGTACGGCGAAATAAAAAGAAACAAAATAAGTGTGAATACCCCACTCAATGTATTGATGTGGTATGACCATTTTGTAGTTTTTAAAATACCAATTGGCATTAGATCTCCTAATTATTCTTCGAACTTAACTGCTTGCTTTGATACATTCACACCGGTACTGATGACGGTATCGGTATTTAAAATATTTGTTTTTCGGATTACAATGTTTTTTGAATTTTCACCCTCAATTTTGACGAGCGGATTCTGATGCGCCGAGAACGTTACCGAATCGATTGAAATATTTTCACCATCAGTTATCGTTAGAATAGGTGAAATATTAGAGTTAAATTTAGCATTATGAATTCTAATTCCGCTGACATCAGAAAAATTTATTCCTTTTTCTCCACTGGCAGCAATACTATTAAAGGAGATATTTTCGATCAACATTTCAGGAATACCGAGTAACTCAATAGCATAACTCTTGCCTTGTGTGAATTTAATGTTTTCAAAATGGATATTACGAATCATGGGAGTCGACTGAGAAACGGGTTGTGCGGGCATTCGCTTACTTGGTGGACCTTGTGGTGTATAGAGCATATTCAGATGTATCGCTTCCTTCAGTATATCATCACCAGTCAAATTTGCAAACCACATATTTTCAATAATACCACCTCTACCTCGCGCTGTCTTTATTCGGACAATCCGATCGGTACCTTTAAATTGACAGTTTACTGCGTAAATATTTCTTACACCGCCGGAAGTTTCACTACCAATAACAATTCCACCGTGTCCGCTTAATCCGCGAATATTTCGGATAACAATATTTTCAGATGGTCTCCCCACTCGTATGCCATCTTTATCCCTACCAGCTTTAATAGCAACACAATCATCACCTGTATTAAATTCGCAGTCTTCAATCAAAACATTTTTGGAAGAAGACGGATTCACACCATCACCATTGGGGGTATCACCGTATTCTCCCCAAGTTATAATTTTTATTTTTCGAATGATAACATTTTCACAGTAAGTTGGAGTAATTGTCCAGAATGCACCAAAAAGAAATGTTACACCTTCAACGAGTACACCTTTGCAATTCATAGGTTGAAAAAATGCTGGACGTAATTCATATCCATCCGTGCCATCAAAAATTCTTTTTTCTACTGGAACATCAATTTTTGCCATTTCAAACAAGAGTTGCTCACTCGATATTTTTTCTACCTTAAATTTCCACCAAGGTTTTCCTTGTCCATTAAGTGTTCCCTCACCGGTGATAGCGATGTTTGTCTTTCCATTTGCATAAATGAATGCTGAGTATTTGTAACATTCTACATCTTCATGGCGAGAAAAAACTACCGGTAAATAATCTTCAACTTCTTGACTAAAAAGAAGTTCGGCATATTTTGTGAGATGTAAGTTAATATTGTTGTCAAGGTGTATAGCGCCGGTAAGCCACTTGCCTTTTGGAATTATAATAGTCCCTCCACCTGTTCTTGAGGCTGCTTCAATTGCAGTTTTAATAGCCTTCGTATTTTTAACCACACCCCCCTCTTTTGCCCCGTAGTCTCGAATATCAAACTGTCTTACTGGGATTTCTGGCCGCTGCAATTGCGGCATATCGAATGGAGTTTTAATTGGTAGGATTATTTCTTGTGAGATGGTGAGAAGATTCGGTTGACAAGTTGGGGTTTGTATAAAGATAACAGTTAGAAATACTGTTAGCATGAATTTTTTCACAACAGGCATAAACAAGTTTTCCATTGAGTCATTTTATGATTAATGCTAGTTTCATACATCGTTTACTTTAACGTTAACTTTATCGGTAATATAAATAATTTGGAATCGATTGTCAAGTCCAATAATTAAAAAAAAATGTTTTATCATAAATTTACGATATAGGTGATTATTTGCTTGCTTTAATTTTATTTAACAAACAAGAATATAGAGGTAATTGAGAGGTCGGAGATAAAACTCAATTATTTTCAACTTTCAGAACTGCTCCAAAAGTCTCCAAAGAAGGTTTAAATGTATGTTATTCAGGTGATTCAGGGTATGCAAAAAATGCGAATACAGCTTATTTTAGCCATATTCGCATTTATCTTTGCCTAAGTGGAGATGCGGGGAATCGAACCCCGGTCCGAAGAGAAGACCACCAAAACTTCTACATTCATAGTCTGATCGTTTTTAAATTTCAGCTGCACCGCACAGACCAAACACAGCGATAGCAGACTATCTCAGTCTGATTTAATCCTGAAATCCTGAGAATATATCGGGACGATCTTGATTATTTTCGACACCCTATCGCAGTCCACCAAGCATAACTGCGTAGAATGGGTTACCTTTTTTTAATTAGGCAGCCAGTGCGTAATCGTAGTTAGCACTTAAGATTTTTCCGTTTTATTATCGTGCAACTCGGAAAGCACGGAATGCAGTTCTGACCATCCTCTTCCCCGTCGAAACCATGTCATCCCCCTAACACTTACAATATATGGTAATGAACTCTAAATGTCAAATCTATCATCAATATTTGTAATCGCCCAGTGAAAATGTCAGGTATAACGCTCAGTAGAAATGTCAGGGTACATCCCGAAAATAAC
>JASEGV010000132.1 GCA_030017895.1 Bacteroidota bacterium
AGCCGTTGGCTAAAATGAGAATCCTCTCTGGCAAGGAGGTCTGTCATATCCTTTCCAACACGGTTTTCAGAAAGTTCGGCAGCGTGGGAGCCACATTATTGTGCAGAAAAAAACCGGCTCCTCCACGATTACTGTTCCCGTTCCTAACCACGAAGAGATCAAATTCGGAACTCTGAAATCCATTATGCGTCAATCGCAACTGCCAACAAAGGAATTCGAGTCCTGAACAAACACGTCTTTATTGAAATCATGCAAAATATTTTTGAAAATTATATTAAATCCATCTCGTCTAAATTCTCTCACGAAGAAACGAGCGAAATGGGTTACCGCACCGACTTTGAAATTTTATTAAAAGGAATTTTCGAGTCAATAAATGTCCGGCGTATAGACCACGATGCAAGAGCAAAGCAAGGAAACAAACCGGATTTTGTAGTACTAAAACACGATGTACCAATTCTCTACATTGAAGCCAAAGACATCGGCGTCTCTTTGGATAAAGTGGAGAAGTCAGAACAAATGGCAAGATATTTCGGATATGCCAATTTAATTCTAACGGACTACGTTGAATTTCGTTTCTATAGAAATGGTTTACCTTATCAAGGACCAATCAAGCTAGCGGATTATGATATCAAGCATCGAAAGATTGTGGCTGTCCCGGAAAATTATGACCACGCCGCCAAAACTCTGCTCGACTTTACACAATCGCATAAAGAGCCGATACGCTCGGGCGAACACCTTTCAAAAATTATGGGAGGTAAGGCGCAACGGATTCGGGATAACGTAAAACAGTTTCTTTCAAATAAGTCGGAAAAAAACACTGAGATAATACGCGTTTACGATACTATTAAAAAACTTCTTGTCCACGACCTTTCAGAAGAATCTTTTGCCGATATGTATGCGCAAACACTTGTTTACGGACTCTTTGTAGCCCGCTATCACGATGTAACTCCAGAAAATTTTACAAGACAGGAAGCACGCGACCTTGTACCGGCATCAAATCCTCTTCTTAGACATTTCTTTGACCACATAGTCGGACCCAATTTCGACAAGCGTCTTGAGTATATCGTTAATGAGCTGTGCGAAGTTTTTTCACACGCGAATGTCCCGGAGTTGATGAAACAATATTTCAAAGATGATTTATGGGGAAAAACGCATGAGGGACCAGATCCTGTTATTCATTTTTATGAAGACTTTTTAAAAGAATACGACCCCGATCTCAGGAAAAAGATGGGCGCTTTTTATACGCCCCTGCCCGTTGTGCGGTTCATTGTCCGTTCTGTCGATTACCTGCTCGAAAAAGATTTTGGACTTCCTTCCGGTTTAGCCGACACATCAAAAACAGCAAACGGTGTGCACCGTGTACAGATTCTTGATCCGGCTGTGGGAACGGGCACATTTATCAGCGCGGCTATTCGCATTATCTATGAACGTTTACTTAAGGGTGGACAGAAGGGACGCTGGACGACTTATGTGCATAACGATTTGCTGCCGCGACTGCACGGATTTGAGCTTATGATGGCCCCATACACGATTGCCCACCTGAAGCTGAGTATGGCTTTTAAGGAGACAGGCTTCTGGAACTTCCATCGCCGCCTCGGTATCTATCTGACAAACTCTCTTGAAGAGAGTGCCGTCCAAGAAAGCATGTTTATGGGTTTTGGTTTTGCTGAAAGTATTGCAGAGGAATCCAAAGAAGCATCGGTTATAAAAAACGAATCGCCTATCATGGTTGTAATTGGCAACCCACCGTATAGCATAAGCTCTTCAAATAAAGGTGAGTGGATACTGAATTTAATTAAGGATTACAAGAAAAACCTCAATGAGAAAAAGATCAATCTTGATGACGACTACGTAAAATTCATTCGCTTTGCTGAACACTTCATAGAGAAAAACAAGAGCGGCATCGTGGCGATGATTACCAACAATTCATTTATAGACGGTATTACACATCGCCAGATGAGAAAGCACCTGCTTGAAACATTTGATGATATTTATATTCTTGATCTCCACGGCAATGCTAAGAAAAAAGAAAAAGCACCTGATGGAAGCAAGGATGGAAACGTATTCGATATTATGCAAGGTGTTTCTATAAATATTTTTGTTAGAACTAGACAAAAGAAATCTACTTTGGGAAATGTTTACCACTCTGAGCTATACGGAACAAGAGCACTCAAATTCAAATCTTTGGATGAAAGCGATTTAAGGAAAATTAAATGGAAGAAACTGAATTATAAAGAGCCTCGCTATTTCTTTGTGCCCAAGGATTTTGGATTGGAAAAAGAACACTGTATGGGTTTTAAAATTGATGAACTAATGCCTGTACATAACTCTGGTATTCAAACAAAAAACGATGAGCTTGCAATATCCACGGATAAGAAATATTTAGAAAAAGTGATAAATGATTTTTGCAACTTCGATTTAACCGAATTAAAAACCAAATATCCAAGCAGGAAGGAATCAAGCGGGTGGAATTTTGCCGATGCTAAGGAAGATATATTGCAAAAATATGAAATAGTGAAGTACAATTACAGACCGTTTGATTTTCGATACCTTGTCTATACTGGAAGGTCATCAGGGTTTATTGGCCGCTCACGAATTGATACTTCAAAACACTTTCTTAAACAGAATTTAGGTTTAGCACTGATGAAACAAGTTTTTCAAGAAGGTGGCTATAACCATGTGTTAATAACAGATTCGATGATTGATGAAAGAACGAACTATAGCAATAGAGGGGGGACATATTTGTTTCCTCTTTACCTTTATATACAAGATGGATCTCGCATTCCAAACCTCAAAAAAGAAATATTTAAAGAGATAGAAAAAATTGTCGGCAAAGTTACTCCCGAAGATATTTTTGATTATATATATGCAGTTTTACACTCACCAAGTTATCGCGAAAAATACAAAGAGTTTCTAAAAATAGATTTCCCGCGTGTGCCGTATCCAAAAGATGCAAAGAGTTTTAAAAAGCTTGTTGCATTTGGCACTGAATTGCGTCTGCTCCATCTTCTCGAATCGCCGAAAATCCATAAATTTATTACCACCTATCCGGTAAGCGGATCAGATATAGTTGAGAAATTGGCGTACAAAGACAGCCCTTCGACAAGCTCAGGGCGACGCAATGTATATATCAACAAAGATCAATACTTTGGTAATGTCCCGGAATCAGCTTGGAACTTCTACGTCGGCGGATACCAACCCGCACAAAAATGGCTGAAAGACCGTAAGGGTAGAACTCTTACCAATGCCGATATCGAACATTATCAGAAAATGATTGTGGCACTTGCAGATACAGAGAGAATAATGAAAGAGATCGCTGGTCTGCCGCAGTGATTCAAATTTGTAGGACGGGACGCTGTCCCGTCTAATTATGAAAAGTCGATTCAACGAATCGACCTACATAACATCTGGGTCGGTTTAGTGTGCACTGTCAGAGACAGAGAGAATAATGAAAGAGATCGCTGGCCTGCCGCAGTGATTAAAATTTGTAAGACGGGACGCTGTCGCGTCTAATTATGAAAAGTCGGTTCACCGAATCGACCTACATAACATCTGAGTCGGCTTAGTGTGCGCTTGCAGAGACAGAAAGAATAATGAAAGAGATCGATAAAAGTAAAATGTTTTCGTCAGCAAACGGCTGCAGACGATCAGTAGTTAAACAATCGCTTCCGGACGGTAACAAAACCAAGTCGGAACGGGACAGCACGGCAGTTTCACTTATCGTGCATTCAGTTTTGCATAAAGAATCATAGCTTGAATAAGGTTTAGATATTATGGACTCCGTTAGGAGTCGAATGACAAAATGATAAAACGAACAAACAAAATATCAACATACCGCTCCTCTGGAGCGGGATATTATTCTCTGATATCATGCTACAGACATACGAGTCCTCTGGACTCGATAAAGGATATTATCAAACTGTCTCCAGCGGAGACAAATAGCTATAGAAAAATTTAAACAAAATGATGACGACCCCGTAGGGGTCGAATGTTTGTAGAAAGAAATCAAATAAATATAATTCCGACTCCAGAGGAGTCGAATGACAAAATATTATTTATTAAATATTTAGCGGTTATAATATGGCTAATAC
>JASEGV010000133.1 GCA_030017895.1 Bacteroidota bacterium
GATTTCATGTTGCAGATGGTGGAACTGTCAGCGGCGCCGTAAGTCTTTCCGCAATCTATGGTTTCGGACCGAATGATATTTATGCAGTAGGAGAAAGAATATATGATAATCCCGCGCCGCCGCCGAATTTTTTAGACTCGAGTTTGATTATACATTTCCATGGAGCACAGTGGATAGAAGTTCCGATCCCTCGAGCTCGAAATCTCCTTGCTATCTTTGGGGTATCATCAAATGATATATGGGCAGGTGGTGTCGAAGGGACATTATATCATTATTTGGGGGTGTCGTGGTCACGACATACACCACCAAGATCCTATACACGTGGGAGTTACCAATTTCTAAGTTTTT
Organism: Bacteroidota bacterium; assembly: GCA_030017895.1. NCBI lineage: Bacteria > Pseudomonadati > Bacteroidota > Bacteroidota bacterium. Next base: position 349 of record JASEGV010000133.1, read on the forward strand.
CAGGCATACGTAGCGACGAGATCTATGCTGTGAGCATTTGGAATAATGTTGCTCACATTGGTGAGATCGATTCGACCTATTACTTTCTTAACAAGTTTCAAGGCAACACATGGATGGTTGCAGATTCATTTTTGATAACAGCGGGGCAGGTTTTTTTCCCTTGGGGGACGCAACTGTGGTCCAGTCCTGAAGGCAATCTTTACTCAGCAGGACCAAATGTATATCGATTGACGGAAAACCAATGGATTGAAGTTCTTGATACAGGTAAATGGATGACTAGAGTTCTTGGGACAAACGAGCGTAATATCTTTGCCGTTGGACACTTCAGCACTGTATATCATTGGAATGGAAGCGATTGGTTTCAATTCTCACAACTGAAGCTTGATGACGTTCATTATTCGTCGGGCTGGACAGACGGAAATGAAGTTTTTATCATTGGATTTGTCAATGGGGGATTCAAAACGGTGATTGCTCATGGGAAATAACAATTAACAATTTTATTCACTTAAAACAATGGAGGAATATATGAAGAACAATTTATTTTTTTTTGTTTTTGCACTGCTAATGTTGACACTTAACAATGCCAGCGATGCGCAGCAGAAACCTTCTCAACAGCGAGAGGATTTGATAAAATGGTTTGACGAAGAAGGACGATCGTATTTTGTGGACAATAAGCGCATCGATGCATTCACGGGTACACCGCGAGCGATCTATCAGGTAGACCATTCACCGTTTAGCGGAACACCCGAACAGGCTGCGAGACAGTATCTCAGCTCAGAAGTGACAACGTTCAGGTTGCAGCCAGGTCTACAAGATATTCAAACAAAGTTGATACAAGAAAGTCCCGCGGGATATCATGTCCGCTTTCAACAAACGTTCCAAAATATCCCTGTGTATGGAGTAGAAATTGTTGTAAGCCTTGATTGCAGCAATCGAGTTATGATGGTGATGAACAACTACAAACCCACACTCAGTGTTACTACAACAATACCAGTACTATCATCGGCAGAAGCGAGAAGAACCGCGGAACAATATCTTGGATTTCAGGGCATTCCGTTAGGCGATTTGACTACAACGCTGGTCATATTTCCGTTCGGTCAAACCCAGAAACTGACTTACCGTATTACACTCCCAATCGATGAACCTCGAGGCGATTGGGAAATTTTCGTTGACGCTCTCACGGGAGAAATTGTTGCAGCAAGGGATATTAGTTTGAATTCTGTGAACGGTTCAGGGCATGTGTTTAATCCTGATCCGCTAACAACTGCCCAAGCTTCGTATGGTCAAACAGGATATGTAGATAACAATGATAGTGATTCACCGCAATTAAATGCTCAACGAATGCTAGTGATGCTTAGAGATATAAAGAGAGTAGTTTCAGGCAGTGACACAACTTATAGGTTAGAAGGGCCTTATGTCCAAATCAAAGACTGGGACCTCCCGACAAGTATTCCTGTGAATGCTACACATCCTGATTCATTCCGTTTCACGAGAAGTCAACAGGGTTTTGAGGACGTGATGGTCTATTACCATATTGATAACAGCCAGCGGTATATTCAATCTCTCGAATTTACAGGCATTCAAAACCTTTCGATATGGGCTGACCCTCATGGTGAAAATGGTGCTGATAATTCTAGGTACTATCCGTCGATAAATAGGTTAACATTTGGTGAAGGGGGTGTCGATGATGCTGAAGATGCAGATGTTATTTTGCACGAGTATGGACATGCTATTCACCACGGCACTGTGCCGGGATGGAGCGGTTACGGACAGCAGGGTGCACTTGGAGAAGGCTTTGGTGATTTTTGGGCAGGAAGTTATTCAAAGAGCATTAGCACGTTCCGTTCCGAATGGGTATTCAATTGGGATGGACACAACCCGTTCTGGGCTGGAAGAATCCTCAATGATACACGAACATATCCAGGTGGGTTGACGGGACAGATTCATAACGATGGTCAAATGTGGTCTTCAACGCTGATGCAAATCTGGGACGACATCGGGCGATCCATTATTGATCGGCTGGTTCTGCAGAGTCACTACTACCTTACCAGCAGCGGTGTCACGATGACGGATAATGCATATGCCGTGATTCGTGCAGATGAAGTTCTCTATAATGGGCAACATATTCCTGCGATTGTCGCTCGATTCAATGCGCGAGGATTTACAAATGCTAGGGTTGTGACAGTTCGTAATTCGTTCGATGGTGGTGTTGTAAAAGTAAATACTATGCAATACTTGTCTGGAGCAAAGTTTGGATTTCCTGTTGGCAGCACACAAACCTTAGCAGTATTGGATAGCCAAGAAGCCAATAACTATATGCGCATTTTCCAAGACTGGAATCTTCATGGCAGTGGTACATCAACCCAGAAAACCATACAGATTACTGTCCCAAACTCAGACGCCTCCTACACCGCCAACTTTCTTAAACTCTTCAACGTTTCGTTAAGTCCAGCCGAGTTTATAGAGCCCGGTAGCGGAGGTACTTACAAGGTTGACGGAGTTGATGTCGGTCCTACGTGGAATGGTGCAATACTACAATATAGATCAAAAACCATCGAGGCCGTCCCGCCTGCTGGTTATTTATTTGTCGGTTGGAGCGATGGCGAAACAGCCAACCCACACAACGTGTCACCCACAGACCACATAGAAAATCTGCGTGCTATATATAAACTCCCTATGAAATCGAATCTTTCTACAGCGCTATCGGGTAACAGTCAACGAAAATTAATTAACTCTGGTGATTTATATTTAGCATACGAGAGTGCTGGTAGAATCTGGATGGCAAAATCTACCGATGGTGCAAATACTTGGCAACCTGAAAGTTATGTTGGCGAAGGGAGTAAACCATCAATATCAGCGAGTGCACGTGGTACAGATATCACTTTCAATAAAAAGCAGGCTGATAATACTTATTCAGTTTTTTGGAGGCGTTTTGGTTTACCCCATACTGATGTAGTCGGTTTAGGTTCCACGCCGGGCGTTATTGAACCCAATCCTGTTGCTGGCGATATAGATGTTGGGGCAAGTATTTATAATTTATACTTTTTCTGGAACAATACGAATGGAATAAGTTATCATAAGAAAACTGTATATCTTAATTCTCATTCATACCATAGTGGTGGAACTTTGACTAAACCAAATTCCCTACTCAGAAATCCAAGTCTCGCTATGCCATATTTAACGTATGACGATAATCAAAAAATTTATTTGAGAAAAATCGAATTATCTACAGTAGTAAATTATCAAAGCATATTAGGTAATGAAGAAGTAGTACCAGCCAGCGCTAATGAAGGGGCACCTTATTCGCCCAGCGACCGCGAAAGCCGCAAATCGCAAGTAACATCCGCAGGTGATATAGTTTGGGAAGCTGGAAATTTTCTGCCCTATAGAGAAGATCCTATTGAAAAGTATAGCGTTAGCGCTCTTGCAGTTTCACCAGGTCCGGGCGACCCTCCACCATCACCGCCAAAGTCTGCAATTTTTTTTCAGAAACGAAACGTCGATGGTACTTATGGTGCTGCAATATCTTGGTCGGGGTCATTCAATTTTTATAACCCAACAGTCGCATCATATAACGGCAATATAACTGTAATGTGGGAAACCGGTGTAAATACTTATCGTGTCAGCTCGCCCAATTTAGGCATCGGAAGCGCCGTTATTACTGCTGGAGTAAATCCAAACCTTGCTTCTGATCAATTAAAATACGCTT
>JASEGV010000134.1 GCA_030017895.1 Bacteroidota bacterium
CTTTTTAGCTGGCCTTTTGTTGTTTCAAATGATTATTCCTAATGACAAATCTGGGTTAAACTTGAACGCAGGGTTTAGTTATCAATACAATTCGTTTGTTCTTTTTTAGGAAAAAACTAAAATTAAAAAATATAATAGGAATTTATTTATGCACAAGAAACTATTTATTCCCGGTCCAACAGAAGTTGCACCGGAGGTGTTAGCCAAAATGGCTACGCCAATGATCGGGCATCGAAGCAAAGATGCTTCAAATTTACAACGCGAGATTACAGAAAAACTTCGCAAACTGATGTACACCGCAAATCCGATATTACTCTCCACAACTTCAGGGTCGGGATTGATGGAAGGTTCCCTCAAATCTTTAACTGCAAAACGCGCAGTCGTATTTTCAGTTGGCGCATTCGGCGACCGATGGTTCAAGATGGCTGAAGCTAACGGGATACCGGCAGACAAACATTCTGCGGAATTAGGCAAACCAACTACGCCCGAAATCGTGGACCAGTATTTATCCACCGGTAAGTACGACGTATTCACGATAACACACAACGAAACGAGCACGGGAATAATGCACGACCTGGAACCGTTTGCGGAGCTAAAGAAAAAGTATCCCGACGTTTATTGGCTCGTGGATGCGGTAAGTTCTTTAGGTGGTGTAAAGATTGATGTCGATAAATTAGGAATTGATGTCTGTATAACTTCTACACAAAAAGCACTCGCTCTTCCCCCCGGAATGGCGATAGCTTCAGTTACAATGCGCTCCCTTGAACATGCCAAGACTGTAAAAAATCGCGGACTGTATCTCGATATCGTTGACATCTATAGCTACATCGAGAAAAAAGATCATCAGTATTCTTCAACTCCCTCACTTTCGCATATGTTTGCACTCAATTTCCAACTCGACAGAATTTTAGCCGAAGGATTGGAAAACAGATTCAACCGTCATTTTGAGATGGCAGAATATACACGCGCCTGGGCAAAGAAACATTTTGCTCTTTTCCCCGAAGAAAAATTTTCTTCCCAAACGCTTACCACAATTACAAATACTAAAAATATTTCGATCGCAAATCTTAACAGCGAGTTAGCAAAAATTGGAATGCAGATTTCCAACGGCTATGGTGATTTGAAAGAAAAAACTTTCCGCATCGCACACATGGGCGAATTAACGATGGCAGACATTAAAGAAGTTACGTCTGCAATTGAAAAAATATTACAACTATAGAAAGGAATGAATAATGAAAATATTAATTTCTGATGGTATAGAAGACGTCGGCAAAAAAATTCTTCTTGATGCCGGGTTTCAAGTTGACGATAAAAAATTAACACCTGAAGAATTATTAAAAGAAATTCCAAACTATAATGCTATTATCGTCAGGTCAGCTACTAAAGTTACAAAAGAAGTTATTGAAGCCGGTAAAAACTTAAAAGCTATTGCCCGCGGCGGTGTAGGTTTAGATAATATCGATGTGGCATTTGCGAAAAGTAAGGGAATACCTGTGCTCAATACTCCCGGTGCCTCAGCAATATCAGTAGCAGAGTTGGCTATTGCGCATATGTTTGCGCTTTGCCGATTTATCCACGTTTCTACAACAGAAATGAGGAATTTGAAGTGGCCCAAAAAAGAATACAGCAAAGGCGTTGAACTTACAGGTAAAACGCTTGGAATATTCGGTATTGGAAGTATCGGTAAAGAAGTAGCCAAACGCGCAATTGGTTTGGGAATGAATGTGATTGCTTACGATCCGTTTGTTACAACAACCGATTTAAATGTGAAGCTAACTACTCAGGATGAAGTTCTGAAACAATCCGATTTTATATCGCTGCACATTCCGCTTGATAAAAAAGTTGGTGCTGCAATAACCAAAAAAGAATTCGATATGATGAAGACCGGAGTAGTATTGATAAACTGCGCACGCGGTGGAGTTGTTTCCGAAAGCGATTTACTCGAAGCTTTAAAGAGTGGAAAAGTTGCAGCAACAGGAATCGATGTATTCGTGAACGAACCTGTAACTGATACGCAAAAGGAACTTCTCAATCATCCCAATGTATCGGCAACACCTCATATCGGTGCATCGACAAACGAAGCTCAAGAACGTGTAGGCGAAGAAATCGCGACAAAAGTAGTAAATGCGTTGAAATAGTATTTATGTAGTAAGTAGATTGAATAAATTTATTTACTATAATTTTAATTTTTTCATTTTTAATTTTTAATTTCTTATTATGGCAATATTACGACCTTTTCACGGCTGGCGCCCTCTGCCGCAATATGCAACCGAGGTAGCAGCAAAACCTTATGATGTTTTAAATTCCGAAGAAGCAAGAAAAGAAGCTGAAGGACATCCTCTTAGTTTTTTACACGTAGGCAAACCCGAAATCGATTTAGAACCTTCGATACATCTCTACGACACCCGTGTTTATCAAAAAGCAAAAGAGAATTTAAACAAATTTATTAACGAAGGAATCTTACTAAAAGATCAGGAACCTTATTTTTACTTGTACGCTCAAACGATGGGAACACACACACAATACGGAATTGTAGGTTGTGTTTCTATTCAAGAATATTTGAACGATACAATAAAGAAACACGAACTGACTCGCAAAGATAAAGAAGACGACCGGACAAATCACGTACGAGTTACAAACGCACACACAGGTCCCATTTTCTTAACATATCCTGCACACAACGAGGTTGATAAAATTGTTGAACACGTATCTGCTTCCAAGTCGGTTTACAATTTTGTTGCGGCAGATAGTATTCGTCATCAATTTTGGCTAATAACAAATCAAAACACAATCGCACAAATAAAAAAACTTTTTGATGCTATTCCTACCCTTTACGTTGCCGATGGCCATCACCGTTCGGCATCGGCTGCAAGAATGGGTGTTGAACTTGCTAACAACAATCCAAACCACACGGGCGATGAAGAATACAATTTTTTTCTTGCAGTCCTCTTCCCTCACAATCAATTAAAAATTTTGGATTATAACCGTGTTGTTAAAAATTTGAACGGCAGAACTGTTGATGAATTTCTGAGTGAAATAAAAAGTAATTTCGAGATTGAAGAATCGCCTGCACAAGCCAAGCCGAGAATGAAGGGCGAATTCGGAATGTATATTAATAAAAAGTGGTATTATTTACGTCCACTTCCCAACTTGATTATAAGTGGCAATATTATTGCAAGACTTGATGTCTCGATTTTGCAAAATCACTTATTGCACCCGGTGCTTGGAATAGATGACCCTAGAACGAGTAAAAATATTGATTTTGTTGGAGGAATCAGAGGTCTGGGCGAGCTTGAACGCCGTGTTGATTCAGGAGAAATGGCTGTTACGTTTGCTCTTTTTCCAACTTCGATTGAAGAACTGATGGCAATTGCAGATGCCGGTAAAATTATGCCGCCGAAATCAACATGGTTCGAACCGAAACTAAGAGACGGACTGGTAATACACTTTTTAAGTTAGTCAAAGACTTGTTTGATGTTTTGCAAAACTCATCATAGTTTCTTATCTTTCTCAAGTTGATAGACAATTGACAATTAGTCATCCTCCTTCGTCCGCTCATAGCGGACTTCGGCGGACAAGTTAACAATTAGAACGCGCCTGTAGCTCAATTGGATAGAGCATCTGCCTTCGGAGCAGAGGGTTAGGGGTTCAAGTCGGTCATTTTCAGCATATTTTTTACTACTGTAGATAGAATTGTTGATTGGAGAGCAATAAAATGTCAACAAAACTCTATCTCTACAAACGGTCAAACGGTGTTTATTATATCGGTTACTTTTATGCGGGCTTAAAGCGTTGGAAGTCAACCGGGAAACAATCAAAGTTTGATGCTTTGAAGATACTACAAAACTTCGAGCAACACCTACAGAAAAAACAAACTTCAATTTCATTCGAGCAATTCATTGAGCAGTTTAAAACTGTTCAAGCTCATTCCTTCCGTGTTAAGACGTTAAGCATATACGAGCAAGCTTTTAATAACTTCAAAACAATTCTCGGTAACAAGGCACTCAGTCAATAC
>JASEGV010000135.1 GCA_030017895.1 Bacteroidota bacterium
GATTTTTCAAATGCAAATAAATATTTTCGTCAAAACTAATTTTTAGAGATGCCCTATACATAATTGGACTTTTGCCACCGTAGGCTGCGGTTGGTGGTTTTCGGTTTCCAAATCTCGTCGGGATAGCACCCGGATAGACCACCGTAGTGGCATTGACATCAGAGGTAGGACCTGTAAATCCAGTCTCGGGTGAATGGCAACTTGCACACGATTGACCTGTGGGTGTAGATAAATTTGCATCGAAGAAGATTGCCTTACCTAACATCTCTTTCGGTGTCAGGATTTGTGCCGATGCAGTTCCAGCGATCAATAATATCGCTACTGCAAAAATTAATATTTTAAATGTGTTCATGATAGTTACTCCTTTTAATATGGTTTATATGTTATTCCTCTTTATTTTATATGTTCCGTTACTTAATTAATATGCCTTTTGTAGTCGTAAGTATCGGTTCGTTTGATGTTTCTTTCGGAATAATCATTAACCTGAAGAAATAAATTCCACTCGACAGATTTTCGGTATTAATTAATTCAGAGTATTGACCTTCAGCTCTGAATGTATTTTTGGGAGCGAGGGCAATTCTACCAATGGCATCTACAACTTCGATTACTACATCACTTGGTTCAGATACGATATATGTAATTGTCGTGGTAGGATTGAATGGATTCGGATTAAGATTTACAATACCTGATTTGAATTCTTGTGAACCAACTGCAATTTTTGCGTTGCGGCTCGGCGTTCTAACAGTTGCTTCGTTACTGAATCCTGATTTATTTCCTGCTTTATCAAACGCTTGAACATAATAAGTATATGTTGTGGTTGCTTTTACACTTCCATCGGAATAAGTCGTTGTTGTTACAGTTGCTATCGGTGTTGTCCCTTTGTCTTTACGGAAAACATAATAACCAGCCACACCGACATTATCGGTAGATGGATTCCATGACAGATTCACGGTATTGAATTTAGGTGCTGTAGCTGTTAAGTTCGTTGGGGTACTTGGTGGTGTAGTATCAAAATCCGGAGCGCCCGACTTGAAAGTTGCCATCAGAACCGGTGCCGATTTACCTGTGCTATTCCAAGCATTAAATAGCCGAGTTCCCCAATCATTAGTGCTGTTTTCATCACGTAGAAACTCTATATAATCCTTCGATACTGTTTGGTAATATAAATTAACTTCATAATATGCGGTGTTTGCCGGTAATGTAAAAGGTGTTGAATCCCAATACTGTCCATCTGCATAGGTGTAGGCTACCGGCGGCGATTGGATTTCCTTGAATGCTGCATTCGTGAATCCACGCGGTGGGATTCTGTTGTCTTTTACAACTACATTGTTCAGCACAAAATGGAATGAAGATCCATCGGGTAAATTTGATAACCCTGTTGCGTTTGTAATTTCAGCAGTCATACCAAGTTTTACTTCATAGACTTTTGTGTTTGAAGTATTTAAGGTTGCAGTTGTATAATCATATTCACCAAACTGACCAATCAGATTGTTATTTATGTCGTATGCTTTAACTTTAATCCACAACCTCCGACCTTCAGGATAACCGGATGGGAGTTTATGTCCAGTTTCGTTAATTATTTTTACAGAGATATTCGGAATTGTACCGCTAACCTCCATAGTTGCAGCTTTTTGTAACATATAAGCAGCGCGTTGTTTTCCCGCTGCAAGTGCTGCGGAGTTTGTTTCACCGGGGAAGAAAATTGGAAGAATATCAGGCACCCAAGTGTTACCACCGGTCATATCGTGTAACGGGAGATCGGTGCGAACCGGCGAATCCGGCTTGTTGCTACCCTTACCTGTTACGTCACGCATATGGCAATCCTGGCATGTGGAAACATATTGTTTGTTGCCACCGAACTGAGGCGCATACACACCTTGAGGTGTGTTGTAGGCACTCCGCGACCACTCGCTGAACGTGCGCTCGACAGGAAATTGCGTGTACGGATCCATCGAGGGTGTCGGTGCATTTAGTGCATTGAGGACGTAGTAATAATTGCCGCTGGCGTCGGTTTTTTTCTCAAACGCCGGATTGCTCACATCGTGGCACGTACCACAAAGAGCTGCATCTCTGTGGAAAGGTGAGTAATACACCTGATGCCGTGCGACTGCATCAGTATAAGGTCCTCGCTTTGCATTGGAATTATCGGCGATGTACATTCCATTAGCCGACGTTGGTGGAATCGAAGAGAGCGTTGCAAGATACGCCTGATCGCGAGCATACGTACCAGTTGAGACGTACGCCGGATCGTTCGGGTACGGATTGACCCCAAGAGGAGCCGGCTTCACTAACTTATGACAGAAATCGCACTGTACTCCTTCACGATCATTACTGTTCAAGGCGCTTCCATCTGTTGGCACTGACCTACCTTCCAACCAACCGCCAGAGTGACAGCGGATGCAGAGGTCGCCTGAAAATGCTGCATCTTGATTTGCGATAGTCATACACGCATAGAAAAACGGGTCGCGTGCAGCCTGCGACATCATATTCCCTCGCCATGTAAAAGCTGGCTCTACTTTTAGATCATATCCTCCGTGGCAGTTATCGCATTTATCTGGTGTTTCGAGTTGGCCCGATTGTCCTGGCTGACTGCCCGCTAAGAAGAAATCGTCAAGCGTTGTTGAGACAAGCGCCGTATAGGCAAATGTTACGATGAAAACAACTAATGGAATGATGAAAAAATATATTACTTTTTTCATTGGACTTATTCCTTTCTTAAAAGATTCTATGTAAGAAATGTTTATTTCTCTAATAGAATATTTATTTTTATTAGATAATATCCAATGATGGCACTCAGAATAATTTTTGACTAAAGTCAGAATAAATTTGGGTGCAGATTGTGTAGTTATTAACTGTTGTTACGCTAAATTTGGATTTGCTATAATAGTCCCACGATTTCTACCTGACGGCAGGCGGGTATCTTGGGGGTTAGTGAACCAAATCAATATTGGGGCTTTAGCCCAAAAGTTATGGGGTTAAAACCTTCGTAGGTTTTTTTTATTGTTCCCCGAACATCAATTATTAATCCTTCATCAGTTCTTTTAACCCCGCAATGTTTAAAATATTTATCTCATGCCCTTTGACAGTTATTATACCTTTTCTTTCAAGTGAATGAAGAGTACGCGAGAGTGTTTCGGGCGAGGTGCCGACCATCTGAGCCATCTCGCCTCGAGATAATGGACATTTTATTACTGTTTGTGATTTACTTTTATCGGAAGACACTTGCAAAAGCGAAAAAAGTAAACGGACTGTTCTTTCTGTAACCGATTCATCAGTAATAGTTAAAATTTGTTCTTCAGATATTCTCAATTCTTTTGATAATTTAGAGAGAAATTTTAATGTTAATTCGGGCGATTTTTTAAGTATTGCAAAAATTTCCTCTTTCGATATTGTACAAATAGTTGTTGGCTCCACGGCTTCGGCAGTAACTGAATATGGTTCATTTGCGAATAAAGCTCGATATCCCATTACATCCAACGCACCTAAAAGTCGGATTGCCTGTGATTCACCATTTTTGCGGTGTTTATACAGTTTCACTCTACCAGAATGTATGCAGTACATAGCAAAAGCAGGATTGCCTTCATAAAAAATCACTTGACCACGTTGATATAAATGGGGAATTTTATTTTGATTCAACGCCTCGAGGTTCGATTTAGTTAAACAGTTAAAAAAACTATTCGAGCGATAGCCACACTTAGTGCAATCTATTTTTGAATTGAAAAATGTTTTGGACATTGTGTTGATGATTTTTGTTTATTAATTCTCAAGAAATTTAATAAGATAGAGTGAAGAAAGCAAAAAAAACACTTAACCACGAAGCACACCAAGAAGGCACAAAGGTCACAAAGTATTATTGATTAAGGTGGATGGATTATTGGAATAATGGATTAGGGGGACTTCCAAAAACTGTGTTTATGTTCATTTAATTCTTTGTTAATAGAATTTTAGTGTTCAATTGTCAGTT
>JASEGV010000136.1 GCA_030017895.1 Bacteroidota bacterium
TTAAATATACAAAAAAAAGTATTCAATAAGTCAATTTTTGGAACCGCCCTTAAAGGTTTTAGTTTTTAGTTTGTAATTATTTCCTATTAAACTATAACTAATACCAGCTAAAATCTGTAATCCAAAATCATAAATCCGAAATCATAAATATAAATATGTCTATCGTCTCTATTCAAAATATTTCGAAATCCTACTGGAGAGATTCACTCGAGATTCCCGTGCTATCAAACATCTCGTTTGAAGTCCCGGAGGGCGAATTCGTAGGACTTATGGGTCCATCGGGTTCAGGAAAAACCACATTGCTAAATCTCATCGCCGGAATTGACCGTCCAACCAAAGGTATAATCGTTGTTGCAAATACCGATGTTACAAAGTTAGGTGAGTCGCAATTAGCAAAGTGGCGGTCGGGCAACGTAGGATTTGTTTTTCAATTTTACAATCTCCTCCCTGTTCTCACGGCATTCGAAAATGTTGAGCTTCCACTTCTCCTTACAAAACTTTCGAAGAAAGAGCGGAAAGAACACGTTGAATTTGTGCTGAAGGTTGTCGGACTTGAAGATCGAATTCATCATTATCCGAAACAGCTTTCAGGCGGACAGGAACAGCGTGTTGCAATTGCACGTGCAATTGTTACCGACCCGACAATACTCATTGCCGATGAACCCACCGGCGACCTTGATAAAATATCGGCTTTAGAAATTCTTGACCTCTTACAACGTTTAAACGCTGAGTTCAAGAAAACGATTATTATGGTTACACACGACCCGCGTGCAGTTGAAAGAGCCCATATTATCAAGCAACTCGATAAAGGCGAACTGACATAAGGAGAGCAACGATGCACATTTTAAAATTGATTATTAAAAATATGCTACGTCACAAACTCCGAACTTTTTTGACTGTTCTCGGAATTTCTCTCGCAATTTCTGCTTTTGGATTAATTAGAACTGTCGTAACTGCCTGGAATGCCGGAGTAGAAGCAACTGCGGCTGACAGGTTGATTACTCGGCATTCTGTCTCATTTATTTTTCCATTGCCCCTTTCGTATCGAGACAAGATTGCAAAAGTCGAGGGTATCGAGAGCTTAACCTATGCGAATTGGTTTAGTGGCGTTTATATAGACAAAAAACAATTCTTTGCCCGTTTGGCTGTTGATGCTGAAACATTTTTCGATGTTTACTCTGAGTTGCTCGTTACCCCCGAACAACTCGTAGCATTTAAAAAAGAACGCAATTCGTGCATCATTGGTGATCAGCTTGTGGAACGCTACAATTTAAAAATCGGCGATGTAATGCCGATAGAAGGGGATATCTATCCGGGTCGGTGGGAATTTGTTGTGCGCGGAATTTATAAACCACGAGATAAAGCAACAGACCCGTCGAATATGTTGGTACATTGGAATTACGTCGATGAACGTATGAAAAAGGAAATGCCCGGACGCGAGGGATATGTCGGATGGTACATCTGTAAAATTAAAAACCCGAACGATGCAGCCGTTATATCGGAAAAGATCGACCAGTTTTTTCTAAACTCTTCAGCCGAAACAAAAACTGAGACCGAGCGGGCATTTTCTCAAGGATTTATGGCATCTGTCAGTGCAATCTTTACATCTATGAACATTATGTCGTTTGTCATCATCGGTATTATACTACTCGTTTTAGGAAACACTATGATTATGTCGGCGCGTGAGCGTATTCGTGAATACTCGGTTTTAAGAACATTGGGATTCTCTAACTTTCATCTGGTCAGTTTAATTGGAGGTGAATCGCTTTTGATTGCAGCACTCGGTGGTGCGACTGGAATTGCGCTTGCCTTTCCGATGGTGTCAGGTTTCGAAGCCGCACTTCCAAAAGGTTGGTTTCCTATATTTTTTATAGAACCCATTACGTTAATACTTGCAAGCAGCGCCGCAGTTCTTGTTGGTGTGCTGGCAGCTTTGTTTCCCATCCAACGAACATTAACAACAAAAATTGTAGATGGACTCCGGCAAATAGGTTAAGATAAAGTTTTATGAAAATACCTTTTAAATACACATTAAGAAATTTGAAGACACGACGATTGACTACAGCATTGACTGTAACAGGAATCGCTGCGGTTGTATTTGTGTTCGCCGCAGTTTTGATGATGGCGTACGGAATTCAGAAGACTCTTATAGAAACCGGGTCGGATGATAACATTATTGCTCTTCGAAAAGCTGCTACAGGAGAAATTACTTCTATCATAATGGTTGATCAGGCAAATATACTTTCAACGTTTCCCAATATAGCAAAGACTTCGGACGGAAAACCTCTTTTGTCAAAAGAGATAGTGGCTGTAATTAATTTGTCGTACAGCGAAAAGAAAGGTGGGATTGGCAATGTTACAGTTAGAGGCGTTACAGCAGAAGGTATTCAGCTTCGACCTAATGTGAAGTTGGTCGAAGGAAGAATGTTTCAGTGGGGATCACGCGAAGTCATCGTTGGCAGTTCTATACATAAAAGATTTCAGGGAACGAATGTAGGAGAAAAAATTAAGTTCGGCGGCGACCAATGGACGATTGTTGGATGGTTTGATGCGGGGGGCAGCGGATTTGATTCCGAGATTTGGGGCGATGAGATACAACTTGCGGCAGCATTCGGATACACGGGGGCGTACTCATCAATACTTATACGACTAGACCGACAAGATGCTTTTGAAGATTTCAAGAACGGGTTCAACAAAGATTTACGTTTACAAACCTTGGATGTAAAGCGGGAGAAACAGTTTTATGCCGAGCAATCTGAAGATATGGCTATGTTTATTAGAATACTCGGTATTGTGGTTACAGTAATTTTTAGTTTGGGTGCAATGATTGGTGCAATGATTACAATGTATGCCGCAGTCTCTAACAGGACAGTAGAGATTGGAACTCTCCGAGCGCTTGGCTTCCGGCGGCGAAATGTTTTAGCTGCATTTCTTGTAGAGTCGCTAGTTTTATCTTTGATTGGCGGATCGGCGGGGCTTATACTTGCGTCGTTCTTACAATTTTTCAATATTTCGATGATAAATTTTGGTTCTTTTTCGGAGCTTGCGTTTAATTTTTCGTTATCCCCTGATATCGTAATCAGCTCGCTTCTGTTTTCAGTCGCGATGGGAATTATCGGAGGATTCTTGCCATCAGTACGAGCGGCAAGGTTGAATATTGTTGAAGCATTGAGAACTTCATAGATTGTAAATTATATTTTTAAAGTTGTTAAATAGTTGAAAATTTGCTATTATTCACAACAAAGAGGTTAAGAATGACTAAAAAGCAAGTACTAATAAATGAAATTGAACACATACCCGAACCGCTACTCGACGAGGTTATGGATTTTATTCGATTTCTAAAAACAAAACTAATGATTGAAGGAAAAGACACTGCTATTGCGAGTGAATCCTCTCTCAAAGTAAATCAGTTATAGATAGTCATGCAATTTTGCTTAACACAAATGATTTTGAATCTGGAGGACTTAACCAAGTTAGTAATATTAGACCTAACCGTATTTTTACAGCCGATAGTCACATAGTGTTATATAAAGTTGGTCAGCTTAAAGTATCTAAATTAAATTCTATTATCGAAAAAATAAACCTGCTTCTGTTTTCAGTCGCGATGGGAATTATCGGAGGATTCATTACCTGTCCACCAAATCTGTCTCAGGCGAAGTAGGAGTATTCACCATTAGATTAGTATGAACAAATATTTTCTTGAAACGTAAAATGTTTCTTGACACTTACTTCTAAAAGGTTTATATTGTAGCCGAGTTTTATAATTTTGGATTTTATATTTATGAAGATAATAACGAAAAAAGAATATAGGGCGGTTCCAAAAATTGACTTATTGAATACTTTTTTTTGTATATTTAAGA
>JASEGV010000137.1:0-1847 GCA_030017895.1 Bacteroidota bacterium
CTTCTCTTTCTGACTTAGTAAGGTGAATCGTATATTTTATTGCCATAGTTTTTTTTATGGCAAAGATAATAAATAATTACGTCATTTCATACTTAACTTAACACTAGCTTATTGTATTCAAATACTTTTACATAGGAACCAGTAGGATTGTTCGGATGTATTACTAAAATCGCTCTTGTATTTTTTGTAATAGCCGACTCTATCGACTCAAAGTCAATATGCCATTCGCCATCATATACGATCTGATAATTTTTCAAAACAACATCATTGATCTGCGAAATAATATTCAGCAGCGGATAACTTGGAACC
Organism: Bacteroidota bacterium; assembly: GCA_030017895.1. Lineage (NCBI taxonomy): Bacteria > Pseudomonadati > Bacteroidota > Bacteroidota bacterium. The sequence goes on from JASEGV010000137.1 coordinate 310, forward strand.
GGTACTAAAACTTCATCATCAACATCCGCTATTAGTCTTAATATAAAACTATATGCTTCACTGCTGCCTGATGTCAGTATAATATTTTCCGGTCTAACATCGGTATTGTGCTGGCTATAATACTCACTCACTGCAACCCTTGTATCTAATAAACCTTTCGGGTCAGGTTCATAAATTAAATTACTTTTATTTTTAAGAGGGTTTAACATACTCTCGTTGTAAAAGTCGAAACCTACTTTAGTCGGATTCGATTCGGTTAAGTCTAAAATCACGTGCCCTTGTTGTCGCCGTTCTTCTATCAACTTCGTCAACCGGTTGGGGGAAAGATTCCAATTTGTCCGATTTGAAAACATAATTAACCTTGTTATTAAATTTCACATCAAGATAATTCAATCCACTAAAAGAAACAATAATTTTGCATATATCTATCGGTTTCTCTATATTTTTAAAAATATTCCTAAGAACATCCGAATTGTGAGTAAACAAAAGTACATAATCATACTATTCATCTTCTGCATCGCAGCTATTTTACCATCGAAAAGTTCTTCCACCGTATTTAGCGATACTCTTGAAACACCTGCTTATTCTGATACTACTGAGATTATCGATACTTTAGCTACCAAATTACTTTATCCAAAGAGAATCACACCAATTCAAAACATTGGAGTGTTAGCGCCTACTTTACCTACTTACACAAAGTTGGACGACTCTCGACGAATCGAGTCGTCCACAACGATTCGCCACAGTAATTATCGTCATTTGGGTAATTTACTCGAATCATTCGCGGGTGTATTTCTATATAATTTTAGCAGTTTTGGGCAACCGCACACTCTATTATCAAATTATACCGATTATAGAACAATTGTTTTAGCACATAACGGAATTTCTCTAAACGATCCGATTACTGGCTTTTATAATCTGAATTATTTCCCTACCGAAAATATTGAACGAATTGAATTTATTAACAGCACAAAAGCGTTCTTATACACCTTCAACAGTACCGGTAGTTTGGTAAACATGGTTTCTAAATTCTACAATAATAATACACCATACACCCGTTTGCGTTACAGCGAATCGGCTTATGAAGAAACTTATTTAGATGGAATGTTCAGCCAAAACATTTTGCACAACTTTAATCTCACAGGCGGAGTGCAAAGAATTGTTGCCGATGGAAGATATGCTAACAGTGAATACAATTCTTGGAATGTGCGACTAAAGTTGCGCCATAACATCAGTGATAATTTGAATGTTTATTTCAACGAAATTTACAACCAAAATATTCTTGGATTGAACGGCGGCGTTGATTTAGTAAATACGCCAACGAAAGATATTTTCGATGAAATGCGTGCGGTTGTAAAATATTCAGATGCATACGAAAAAGTTGCACGCAACGATTTACAATTGGGAGCTGCCGGCAGATTTTTACCTGATACATCGTCAATTACGCAATTAATATTTTTTCTTTCTAATCAGATGAGATTGTTCAGAGATTTACAGCCCCCTTCTGCGTTCCAACCTATTCGTGAGAGTTACCATAC
>JASEGV010000137.1:1966-3807 GCA_030017895.1 Bacteroidota bacterium
TTGATTACAAGAGGAAAATAAATATGGGCTTATACGCAGAAACCGAAATTACATCTCTTGATGATGCCACGGTGAATGCTTACAGTCGTTTCGATTTTTACAACAGTCATAAACGATTTAGCTTTGGGGGCGATGCGACGATTAAACCTATCAATAACCTTGAAATTACAGCCGGTTATTCTAACTCCTACCGCTTTCCAAATTTTTATGAATTATACTGGAACAATAAATTTAATACAGCACTACAGACAAATTTTACTCCAGAACAGCATTCAGTTATCGAGTTGGGACTGGGCTTGAATATTTTGGATTACCTTAAATTTGAGTCTTCATATCATCACCGGACAATCAAAGATGCGATTGTGTATGAACTTACAAACATTTTATATCCGTTGCATCAGTTCGTTTTCACAACGAAAGACAAAATTATTCTGCAAAGCTTGAACGGCAGCATCTCCGGGAACTTCTGGAAATTTTCAACCAACTTAAATGCTTCACTATTATTGAGTTCAAAATATTTGACTAAATTTCAATTTCCTGATTTTACTACTAATGCGGAATTATTTTTCAACGACTGTTTCTTTAATGATAATTTAAATCTTCGAATCGGCATCAAAGGAAATATTATTTCCAAACAATTAGGTTATACATTCGAACCACGAACAGGTTTACTGATACCGAATAATAATTTTATTTTAGGTAATAGCGGCAGCTTCGATGCGATAGTTTTGGCAGGAATAGGCAGCGCATTAGTTCATATTGTTTTAGAAAATGTTTTAGATGATAAATATGCTATCGTTTCTTATTATCCGATTCAAGATAGGACTTTACGATTTGGAATAACCTGGGAGTTTGAGAATTAAGAAAGACTTTCAATTTATGATTTTTGATTTTTGATTTACCGAAGTTACGCATGTTTCAATTATGAGCTAGGTAACCCATGAAAAAATTAGGCTTTCTCGATACATCCCGCCGCTTTCAGCGCCGGGACTCTCGAGTAACAACGACTTAGTCAGGAAGGATACAAATAACAAATGACCAAAATTATTACAATATTTGGAAGTTCCAGCGTATCCAAAGATAGCTTTGAATATAATAACGCGTATGAACTTGGGAAATTATTAAGCAATGCGGGATTTACCGTTTGCAACGGCGGTTACGGTGGAATTATGGAAGCGAGCGCCAAGGGAGCCAAATCGGTTGGTGGTAAAACGATTGGAGTCGTATCTGATTTCTTCAGTAAAATTCCAAACAAATTTATAGATGAAACTGTGGTTGCAGATTCTCTTTTGAGTCGACTGCAAAAATTAGTTGAACCTGGTGATGCTTATGTGGTTTTCAGAGGTGCAACAGGCACATTAGTAGAACTCGCAATAGTTTGGGAATACATTATCAAAGGAGTAATGAAAGAAAAACCGATTATCGTCTTCAGTAATTATTGGGATTCAGTTATCCAAACGATAACAAACGAGTTAACTAACGAAGGATTGGAAGATTTTACAAAATTTGTTACTCAAGTAGATTCAGCTAAAGAATGTGTTGCAGTTTTAAGATCGAAGTTGGGATGAGGAAAGATTGGAGATTGGAGGGAGCAGTGTCTTGTGTATTGTACTGAAATATTATGCATTCACTTGGAAATTAAAGGCATGCTCTAAAAAACAAAGCCAGTTTCTCACACTGAGAAACCGGCTCTGTAAATCTTCCGATTTTTTACCTAACGAAAGGTTGTTCATAAATCGGGACTATTACTTATAATGTCTATGTAAGTCGAAATGGCATTTCGACATACAAGATATTACCTCATCAAAATAAGTTTCTTGGTTTCACTAAACGAACCAGAT
>JASEGV010000138.1 GCA_030017895.1 Bacteroidota bacterium
TTTTTCAAATGCAAATAAATATTTTCGTCAAAACTAATTTTTAGAGATGCCCTATTATTTATCTGACATATGGGGGTTTTCAAATAATGATATATTTATAACAGGCTATCTGAGTGATCAAGCATTTGGATCAATATTCCATTATAACGGAACAAACATGATTCAGGAGTTCACGAGTTTTGTTTCATTTAGATCTATTTGGGGAGCAAGCAAGAAGACATTATACACGGCAAGTTATGGAGGTCTTTTCACTAATAAAAGTGGTATATGGGTCGAGATAATATATCCTGGGTTCCGGGCAGGATTAGAAAAAGTAAGAGCTTCTGCAAAGAACGATTTATTTGTATGTGGTCATTTTGGGAAGCTTCTTCACTACAATGGTTATACTTGGAAAAATTATGAAACACAGTTTAGCGGTTCAGATATTTGGATATTGAAAGCTTTACATATTTTCAATAATACTGTTTTTATAGGAGGTATCGGTGGTGAAGGATTCGACAGACGTGGAATTGTATTAAAAGGAAGGAGGTGAAAAGGTGCTGATTAAAACAAGGGCAGAGTAAAAATTACCCTGCCCTTTACATCGACAAATATTAGGTCTAAGGCTCGCTACCTTAATATTTCCCGTACCGATTTAAACTGGTACAGGCATTGCCTTTTTATTTGTCATTAAAAATATAATAAATAATCAAATCAAAAACATTTAAAATTTACGGAGCTTATTATGAAAACTTTGCAAATTATAATGATGATATTAGTTGTTACGAGTTTGAATTCTCAATCTATTCCTAATAACTATGTTTATACTCAAGCAGGTACGGTAAACGCTTTCACTAAAGTAGACCCACCTGCAATTTTTCTTTACAGAAATGAACTTAATACAACAAGTACGGCAACTTTTCAAATCGAAGCACCAGACTCACCCGATAGCGTTAAAAAAGCAATAAATTATGCTGCAAAAATTTGATCATATCTTATTAAATCTAACCAGGCGATTAAAATAAGAATAGGCTGGAAAACGCTAGAAACCGGAATGTTAGCGGGAACTAATCGCGATTCAATTAATTACTATTTTAATTTTACAAATGCACCTAAACAAAATATTGGTTATCCAACCGCTCTTGCAGAAGCGATAAGTAATGAAAATCTTAATGGGGGCAAGTCAGAGATTGTAATCGATTTTAATAAAAATATATCTTGGTACTGCGATACAGTTGGTAATTGTCCGGCTAATAAATATGATCTTGTAACGGTTATGATGCATGAAATAGGTCATGGTATAGGATACCTACCGTCGTTTGATGTTGACAATAGTGGAATAGGCAGTTGGGGATATCCTTACGGAGGCATTAAACGTCCTACAATTTACGATACGGCTTGTGTTGTAGGTCAATATCCTACAAGTATTTACATTTTAACAAAAACTTCAGTATATCCTAATCCATCGCACGATTTAGGGAGTGCATTAAAAAGCAATAATATATATTTCGATGGTCTAAATGTTTACCGTATTAATAATAATGTACTTCCAAAACTTTATGCTCCAAGTACTTGGGCAAAAGGTTCCAGTATATCACATCTTGATGAAAATTCATACCCACACGGAAATAGTAATTCTTTAATGACACCTAAAACTGATTATGCAGAAGCAATCCATTCGCCAGGAGAAATTGGTTTAGCAATGTTGCAAGATTTAGGTTGGGATATTAATAGAATAGTTACTTTTACTTCTCCACAGGGTGGCGAAAGGTGGGCTCGAGGAGAAACATATCAAATAAAATGGACGGATAATGACGGTCCAGAAGTTACATTAAAATTGTATAAGAAAAATGAACATTTTGGTACTTTTGACGAAGTTTTAACATTGGGCAGTTTTCCGAGTTATAGAGATAGAACAAATACTCATAACTGGACTGTTCCTACGACTTTAATAAACGGAATATATCGACTACAGGTGTACATGTTCAGCGGCGAAGGCATAGGATTAAGCAATGTATTTACAATTTCAAATCAAGTTGCTGCACCAACATTTTCTCCGCTCGGAGGTATTTATGTTGATCCCCAATCTGTTTATATAAGTTGCTCTACGCCGGGTGCAACAATTTTTTATACAGATGATGGAACTACACCATCTCAAAGCTCCATCCCGTATACCAATAATCCTATAACTGTTGATACCGACAAGACCTTAAAAGCAATAGCATATAGAAACGGTTATACAGCAAGTGACGTGGGTAGTGCAACGTATATTATAGGCACGACAGGTGGAGGTTTATTAACGGTTGGACCAAAACGGAGAGATGATAATCGCAGTGCAATTCAATATATATCAGAAGGTTCAACGCGTTATACGTATGATACCGAATTTTACAACCGTGTTGGTACTGGTGATTTTATAGGCGGAATTGCAACAAACGAAAAAGCTCGTTCACTTTTACAGTGGAATCTATCCGATGCGCTCATCCCTGATGATGCAGAAATTGTGCAAGCACAATTACAAATAAAGGCTTATGACTGGTTAAATCCACCATCAATAAAACTTGTCTCGGTAGACATTAATTTTTCGAACGATTATAAAGCAATGTGGAATGCACCGAATAGTGGTGTTGAAGTACAATCTGGGATTAACTTTTCGAGCGTGAACACTTGGCAAAATGCTTATTCAGAGGGTTCAACATTTTTAACTCAGCTTAAAAATAAATTGCCGAGTAACAGATTCCAATTGGCATTGATCTCACAATCAGAATCAGTAAATGATAAATGGCTTCAAATCGATTTGGATAATACATACCTGACTATATGGTTTAAACCGCCATCTAAAACTGTAACTTTCCGAAATAATTTAAATGGCACACACAATGTCGCGCAAGTTAAAATTGATGGAGTTTGGCAATCATCGCCTTTTACGCAGCCATACAGATGGGGAACGAATTTACAAATCGAAGCAACCGCAGAACGTTTAAACCATGCAAGCAATAATTGGAAATTTAAAAAGTGGATGGATAAACCAACGGATCCTATACAAAGAAATATTACAATCAAAGACCAATTAACTTATCAAGCTGATTTTGAAAAGGTTTATAATCTAACTTTACGTAATGATTGGGAAGGAACTACAGGTGGACAATTGAACTATCAAGAAAGTCCTGTAAATTCTGGTCATACCGCAGAAGATATTTTTAAAGATTCACCTATTAATTTTAGTGCAATCACACCGCAAACGAATGGCGGGATAACCTGGAATTTTTACTCGTGGGATGATGGTGTAACAAGTCCTAACCGTAATGTAACAGTTACAAGCACAAAAGAATACAAAGCAAAATTTAAAGCACACCTATATTCTAATACCCCAAAAGCAACCGCGTATAACAACAGCCGTAAAATAGCAAAATGGCAGTCGGTACGTTTATACTGTGTATACGAAAGTGGCGGAGCAATCTGGTTTACAGAAAGCACTAACAATGGAGAAACTTGGTCGCCAGAAAAACTTTTAAGCGAGTTACCGAATTACTATAGGGCATCTCTAAAATCTTAGTTTGGCAATAAAAATCAACGTGATTGTAAACGCA
>JASEGV010000139.1 GCA_030017895.1 Bacteroidota bacterium
TTTTAAAGGATAATACTAATGCTATTGTATGAGAGCCTACTTTTTAGTCAGCCTCCAATATTGCGTCTTTACAGATGTTATGCGAAATGGCAATTAACAGGAGACCAAAGCTATGTATGACAAGATTGTAGACGAAATCAAGCAACCGTATTACACGCAGAACTTTCCTAATGACGGGCAGCGTTTTGTTGCTTGGTATCTCAGGAACATCCATCTGAAGGATATGAATGAAACGAAGGATTGCATTACAGATGGTGCGGACGACAAGCAGATTGACGCAATCATCATTGATGAAGACAAGTCGACTGTTTTTGTCATTCAGGGCAAGTTCATCGGATCCGATAACGTTGATGCTGAACCACTTCGTGAAGTTCTTTCCTCGTGGATTCAACTCAAAGATTTGGTCCGTCTGCAAGAAGTTGCCAACACAAAGCTGAAGAGAAGGCTATCTGATGTTTCAATCGCATTAGACGATGATTACGATGTTTCATTTGAGCTTATCACAACATCTTCCCTCACTGACTCAGCGAAAGAAGATTTGGCTACATTTCAAGCGCAGCTTGCTGATGCCGAAGATTTCGCTGCGAATATTCATCTTGTCGACCAAGATGAATTACGACGCAGATATGATATGGCACTTGAGAAGGACAATCCTAGCATAAGGCATACGGTGCGACTCGAACCGGGACGCTACATTAAAATGGTTATTGGCGGTACACAAGCAGTCTTAGCCGCCATTCAATTGAAAGATTGTCTCGGATTTCCCGGAATCAAAGATGGTACTCTTTTCCAGAAGAATGTACGGCAATCGCTTGGACTAAGTAACACAGTGAACAAAGGTATTAAAAACACAATCTATAGTGATAAGCACCGAGACTTTTTCTTCTTTCATAACGGCATCACTGCCATTTGCAACCGAATGTCGTTTGGCGTTGATAGTCAACTTGACTTGCAGGGTCTCAGTGTGGTCAACGGATGCCAGTCATTTAACACTATTCTCTCGTGTAGTGAGCGGGTGAAGACAGTCGAAGATACCTACGTGATGTTCAGATTCTATGAGATTCCACAGCGGGATAGAGCCGATAGAATCAGCATATCTACCAATTCACAAAGTGCAGTTAAGCCTCGTGATTTGAGGAGCAACGATAAGCGTGTGCTTAACCTAAAGAAAGCGTTCGAGCAAAAGTATTCTATGGGATATTTCATAACCAAACGTGGCGAGGAGCCGCCCGCTGATAAGGACAAAAGATTGGCATTAGACCTTTCGGACTTGGGTAAGTATCTCATCTCTTGGCATTCACAGCGCCCCAACATTGCGTACAGCGAGACAAAGATTTTCGACAAGTATTTTGAGCAGCTGTTCAAACGGCCCGAAGAATACAAACCCGAAAAAGCTCAAGCTCTCAACCTTTGGATGCAGGAAGTACTTAACGGCTGGGTCGCCAGCAATCCATTAGCTTTGAATGAATCATTATTGGCTATGCGGGCATATGCACCCTACCATCAACTCTATGCGATCTCAATGTGCTTTGCTATTTCGAGCGTTCAATCCGATCGTGTTCCCAATCCAAGTGTATGTTGGGAAAGAGCACAGACTAGAAATATGGTTGCACAAATTGTCGAGATTGCTGGCAGTTGTCTCAACACGGCTCTCGAGGCTGCGGCAAACGAACCATTACCACAGAATCGGGTATTCAGTCCGCAGAACTGGATCAAAGCCAAAACTTGCCTTGCAGCAATCAACCAAGCGATTCGCCAGTACTTCAATATGTTGCCAACGATGCCGGGCGGAAAAGATATGAGCAAGAATCTCAAAAAATGTCTCACATTATCAACTGAAGATTTTGAATATCGATGGGCAGCGGATTAATTGCCACTTCGCTTAACAACCAAAAGCACGACGCTGGAATAAACCAATGATAAAAAGCCTCGCTCAATAGTTTTGCTCACGGAAAATTTGTCTATTTATAGTTCACAAAACTATTGCGTATTTTTGCAGGACGACGAACGTTGCTACGCCATTCGCGCAGCACTTCGTGCTGTGATCATAAGCGGCGTAGCAACGTTGCGCGGGCTTCGCCCTCGTTATATGCAATTTTGGACAAAATCTATTCTTTAAAATATATTGACTAAATACTAAATGTGTAACAATCTTCAAGAACAATGGAAAACTCAAGAATATATAAAATGTCATTTGCAAGTGTTTATCCGCATTATATAAACAAGGCAGTGAAAAAAGGACGAACCAAGGAAGAGGTAGATTCGATCATTTGTTGGTTAACAGGATATAACCAAAAATCTTTGCATCAACAAATCGATAATAAAACTGATTTTGAAACATTTTTCGCAGAGGCACCACAAATACATCCAAATGTATCAAAAATTACAGGTGTAATATGCGGCTTTCGCGTGGAAAAAATTGAAGACAAACTAATGCAGGTGTAAGAGGTTATGCAAAGTTTTTGCTCCGCAACAGCGTTTGTGTCGGTGGATAGTGAGGCAGCTCGCACTCCGCAACGTTTCATACACGTAAACGTTATGCTTGGAAGTTTGCCCATTTACTTTTGCTTTTCTCGATAGTGTTTCCTAATTTTGATTAGAAGATTCGGGAAAAACAATGATAAAACTAATTTTAATATTCTTTTTTATCTTACTGATACAGACTCAAGATAAATATACAAAGCTCCGCCACGATATGGTGAAATATCAAATCGAAGATAGGGGAGTGAAGGAAAAATATGTGCTTGATGCAATGCGGGCAGTTCTTCGGCACGAGTTGGTTCCGGCATCATACTTATCTCAAGCTTATAACGATCATCCGGTTCCGATTGGTTATGGGCAAACTATTTCGCAACCATACATCGTAGCATTAATGACTGAACTTGCGGATATAAAACCGGGAATGAAAGCTCTTGAAATCGGAACAGGTTCGGGATATCAGGCAGCTGTGCTTGCTGAAATTACTGATTCAGTTTACACAATTGAAATTATTAAGGAGCTGGGTTTGAGCGCTGCCGATAAACTGAAAAAGATGGGTTATAACAAAGTTCAAGTAAAAGTTGCCGATGGATACTACGGATGGAAAGAGTTTGCACCCTTCGATGCAATCATCGTAACTGCCGCCGCCGAGCACATCCCGCCACCACTTATCGAACAATTGAAGGAGGGGGGTAAAATGATAATTCCTTTCGGGCATCCGTTCGGAGTTCAAAACTTAATGTTAGTAGAAAAGGAAAAAGGTAAAATAAAAACTAAAAATATTTTGCCAGTTCGGTTTGTGCCATTCAAAAGAGGCAAAGAATGAGGCGACTCGGAGCTGTAATATTTCTTGTTTCAGCTTCATTGATAGCATATCAGCTTGCGTTAATGCGGATTTTATCTGTCGTTCAGTTTCACCATTTCGCTTATGGGCAGTTCCAAAAATTCAAATATAAGTTTAGTGTTATAGATTTTATCGT
>JASEGV010000140.1 GCA_030017895.1 Bacteroidota bacterium
TAAATATAATTCCGACATTTATCGGCGGATCTTTGGGACGACCATAATATGCCCACACCGGTGGATCATCTTGCGTCAGGGAGGTGATTGGTGAAGAAAGCTTGAACAATTCGTAGACACGCGGAGTATCCATATTTTCACTCTTTAAACCGAAAAATGCTCCTTTCATAAAACTATGCTTCAAAGCTATTTCTCCCACCCATTCGCGTATTACGCATGGGTCAAGTGTCTTGTTCGGAGAATCTATCTTAAAATTGCAAATAAATTGATGAAACTTAATAAACAGATTAAACGTAAATTGTCATAAACATAAAATTTTATTACATTTGTTAAACTTTTTAGAAAGGGAACATATGAAAAGATATTTACTACTACTTATTGTAATTTCCACTCTTTCCTCCTTTGCACAGCTGCGTAAGGGAGATATTATCGGAAAAGTGATTAACTCCCGAACACAGGAACCTATCCCGTCGGTGAACATTCTTATCGTTGAGAAACCGGCGCTCGGCACTTCTTCCGATATCGAAGGTGGATTTAAACTTAGCGGGCTGGAAGTCGGAACATATAGTCTAAAAATTTCCGCTGTCGGATATGCACAACAAGTAATCACTAACGTCGTTGTTTCGACAGGACGCGCAACACCTGTTACTGTGAAGCTGAATGAATCAGCGGTTGAATTGGAAGGAGTAACAGCTTCAGTTAATTATTTTGCGAAAGCACAAGAGATGAGCACGGTAAGCGCTAATGTTATTGAACGCTCTGAAATTCTCCGGTCTCCCGGTGGAATTCAAGACGTCCAGCGCGTTGCTCAAAATCTTCCCGGTGTAGCAAGTTCAACGGATAACATAAACGAACTTATTGTTCGTGGGGGTGCGGCGTTCGAAAACCTCACAATTTTAGATCACATGGAAATTCCTTCTATAAATCATTATTCAAATCAATTCAATTCTGCCGGACCAATCAACATGGTCAACGCTGAAATGATTGAAAATGTGCAATTTTCTACTGGAGGATTTCCTGCTCAGTATGGCGACAAAACTTCATCGGTTATGAATTTAACCGTAAGGGAAGGAAATCGCACAAGATCATTCGCTTCAAAAACAGGATTTAATATGGCAGGCGCAGGCACGCTCATAGAAGGTGGTTTTGCTGAAGGAAAAGGTTCTTACATATTCTCCGCGCGAAATAGTTTACTGGAAATTATTGATAAGGCTTTCGGTATATCGAAAATTTCTCTGACAGCTGTTCCTAAATACTGGGATGTTCAATCCAAAATTACTTATGATTTATCTCCGAAGTACAAACTTATCTTCAACATAATTTACGGCGACAGCAGGATTCACATTGCTGGCGACCCAAAAGAAAAAGATGAGCTGCGAAAAAACATGAGCGATTCTTCGAGTGTTCAAAATCTCTATCCTATCACCAAACAATATGCAGCGGGACTCAGTTTTAGAAATCTGTTCGGCAAAGACGGTTACTCGGTTTTTACGTTGTACGCTTCAGGTACCAAATCGGATATTGACGTGCGGGAAGATTTTGCAGCTCGCAGACGAGGTGCTCAAGGCGAGGTTCTCTCATACAACATTTTAAACAGCCGCAACGTCTTTTCCAATCATTCGGATGAATCATTTGCAGGTGTGAAATATGAAATCTTCTACAAAATTCATCCGTCTCACGACATTTCCTTAGGCGGACAAATACAAACTGCACGAAAATGGGCAAACGATGTGTTTGCAGCTGCTGATACATCAAGGTTTGACCTTAACAGGGATGACAATTTCGAAACCGGACCGATAATAACTCCTCCATATCAATATCACGAAAAATTCAAATTCGGTGATGCGAGTAAATACTTTCTGTATCTAAGTGATAAGTTCAGGATTAATCCGAATCTTGCTTTAACATTAGGACTTCGTTACGATCACTTTACCTACTCGGGCAGGGGATCGTTCTCGCCACGGGCAAGCTTAACTTATCAAATCGTTCCGCCGACAACAACTATAACGTTTGCTACGGGACAGTATTATCAAACTCAACCCTTTCCGTATTACGGCGATTACCGGCAGATTGGCTACAACAGAAATCTCGATAACATGAAAGCGGATCATTATGTGTTAGGTGTCGAGCATCTCTTCGACCGCGGATTGAAATTGAGCGTTGAAACCTACTATAAGAATTATAAAAAAGTAGCAGTCTCCGAAGATTTTGTGTATTCGGTAGTAGATACATTTTGGTCGGATAGAATGCTGCCGATTGGTGAACGGATTGCCTACGGTGTTGAATTCTTCATGGAACAGAAACAGGTTGAGGATTACTTCGGAACTTTGAGTATCTCGCTTTCGAAAACAAAGATGAAAGACACGAGAATTCCTCCGATTGAAAAATGGTACCTGTCGGAATACGATTATCCTGTAATTGTTACGGCTCTTGCGGGGAAAGTTGTAAAGGGTGTCCGGGATTGGTTGAACAAAGCACCGTTTTTTATAAAGTATCCTTCGTATATACTTCCTCTCTCGAACGAAATGGAGATAAGTTTTAAATATCGTTATCAGACAGGCAGACCTTACACGCCGCAGGAGTATGTTACATGGAAGCAGGACCGTGAAGGGGGTGTAAAGTGGTCGCGCGGTTCGTGGATTGCGACAAAAGATGAAAACTCAGCCCGCTATCCCGACTACAGTCGTCTCGATTTGCAGTGGATCAGCCGGTTTTACATGAGCGGCTGGAATATAAATGTTTATGTCGCAATGATGAATGTTATGAATACAAAAAATATTTTCTATAAGAATCATAGAAGCGACGGAACTGTAGAGACTATTTACCAGTTTGCATTCTTCCCTGTGTTTGGAGTGGAGGCGGAGTTTTAAGGCGGGAGTCGTGAGTCAGGGTCGAATTGAGCTATACTAACAAATTAGGAAAGTCCCCAACTCGTGAAGGTCATGGTTGTTGAAGCGCAGTGTGTAGGGCAGTTCCAAAAATTCAAATATAAGTTTAGTGTTATAGATTTTATCGTCGT
>JASEGV010000141.1 GCA_030017895.1 Bacteroidota bacterium
CAGTATATTTTACTTTTTAGACAGCGACGGAAACAATCTGATTTTTCTAAAATAAATCAGATTTTCAGATTGCTTTGTCCGTCGTTTAACTGACGGACTCGCAATAACGGTTGGCTAATGACGGCTCCTTCTCAGATGATATTGAACCCGATATTAGCGATCTCCTTGGTCAATCGATTTGGCAATCACGTCTTGGCAAGCTTCAAGCCGGTCAACATAGTATAATTTTTAATGGATCGAATTTGTCGAGTGGATTTTATCTTGCTAGAATTAAAGGTAGTAGAACAATAAGCACAACGAAGCTTTTGTTGATAAAATAGTTAATTCATATTTATTTCTATAAATTATTATTCAAGGAGGAGTTATGAAACACACGTTAAAAGCTTTTTCTCGGGCCGTAGCTTTGGTGACAATTTTTAATGTCACTACAATTACACAAGTTTCGCATCCATATCTGTTCTTCGCTTCGTCGGACATACCTGCTATCCGGGCGCGGGCAACAACGGCAGGAACACCGGCAAATGCTATTTGGAATCTGATTTATAATAAACAATCTTTATATTATTTAGGTAGTACTGCGACGCAAGAAATTGACCGAGCAAAAGAAATTGCAAATAAGCCGGGAAGCAAAATGAAACAAAAAGAAAAATATTAACGTGAGGTGTATTGTGAAATTGAGAATCACTATGCTTTTATTAATTTTTTGTGCTATTAAAGTCTCCGCACAGGGACATTACTCGCTTGAAATTGGTAACCTATGGGAGTTTTGGGAACCTGGTTCTCCAGACACTTATTTGGGGAAAATTAAAGCACTAAAAGACACCACAATGCCGAACGGAGAGAAATATGTTTTTTTAAAGAGCGATCCATTCTGGAATGATGAGTACCAGAGAGTAAATGGATCGCGCGTATTCTGGTTTAATAAATACATAAATTCAGAAGAAGTATTGTATGATTTCTCAAAGTCGGTTGGTGATACTATCTCGATTATCCATTATCCTTATGATACTTTAATCAATCGATTGATAGAACTTCGCACACAATATGTTTTTGGCGTATTGAGAACTCAGTGGGTATTCTATCAAAATTCGGTCCAATCAAGTATGTACATCCGGCGAATAGTTACTGATAGTATTGGATTAACGTATTTCATCTATGAACCTGGTGTGGAACAATATCTCCGCGGTGCCATTATAAACAGTACTACATACGGTACTGTAACTGACGTTAGACTTGCGCCAAATATTCCCCAAGCACAGTACGAAATCTTCCAGAATTATCCGAACCCATTCAACAGTTCAACCATTATTCGTTTTCGAGTTGTACCCGATGATGTATCTGTCACCATATTCGATATGATGGGGAGACAGGTGAAAAAGCTCTTTGAAGGAGAATTGGTAAACGATTTACCACATCTTATCTGGGACGGTAAGAATGATTTTGGAAAGGCGATGGGAAGTGGAACATATATTTATCAGGTAAAAGCAAAAAGCTTTATGGATGTAAAGAAGATGATTTTGATCCGTTAAAATTCACTGAAATATTAACTAATATTTATGGAGGAAACATTATGAGAACTAAAGTATTTTTTTATGTGTGGGTCATCCTGTTTGTAATTTCTATTCAGGCGACCCAAGTTATTGCCGAAACGGATTCATGCACAACGGTATGTAACTCCACGACTCAGCAGTATATTAATTCCACTATCACGTTAAAAATCCTTTTAGTGGAATTTACTGATATAAGACATCAGACATCTCCTTCAGCATACAGTAAAGATGATTTCGAAAACATGCTTGTAACTTCAGGCAGCTATGTTTATCCAATAATGTTAACACCCGATGGTGATCAAGTTTACGGTAGTATGAGAGATTATTTCCAAAAAATGTCAAGTGGTAATCTAACGATAAACGGACTTGTGGTAAATACGACAAATGGGAATACCCCGAATTGGGTACTATTACCACATAATAAACAGGAATACCAGAATTATACTTATGATATTTTTTCCGATGCAATCAATATAGCAACCTTACAAGGTTTGGATGTTTCTAACTCGGCTACAGTTAAACTTTCTATTATTTATGCAGGTAATATTTATTTTAATTTCGGCGGACTAAATCCTCGAGCATCTGGAAATAGTTACATTATGAGTGAGCGCGAAGGTAGACCTTACACTCAAGAAAATCTCGGAGATAAATTTGCACGAATTGGTGTGCATTGCCATGAATTTGCTCATTTGATTGGAATCGGTCACTCCAGTGGTTCACGTGCTGATCTCATGGAGGCTGGAAGAAGAAATGGTAATGGTGCTGCACCGGCGCCACTGAATCCCGGACACAGAGCGCTGAAAGGTTGGCTCACCCCGACTGTCATCACCGGTCAACAGCAGTTCGATGCGTACTACTCGCTCACCGCGCCGCAGGTCTTCCGTATCAACAGCAACTACGGCAACGATTACTTCCTTATTGAGAATCGCAGATTCAACCAGACCATGGTGATTGGTTCAACTACTGTGCCTGACTACAACAATAGTGCGTTCTTTCCGCCGGCTCGCCGTTAGAAATGAAGTGGAATATCCGCGGTGGTCAGCAGATGAAGTTCAACAAAGCTCTTATCCCTGTAGCTTTCTATGAAGGTCTTGTGTTCTGGGGTGTAGATACTTTGTATTTAGCTGGTGGACAAGGCGACGAAGGTATGGACCAGTACACTGTTAAACGCTGCGACGAGTACATTGCAAAAGTTGTTTTACATTATTTGAACGGACGTACATTCGTTCCAAACGAGCAGTCAAGTCGTGACCAGATTCAGTCGGCAATACAGAAATTCCTGATGCACAATACCGGTGGTCCGGCAAAAATGCTCG
>JASEGV010000142.1 GCA_030017895.1 Bacteroidota bacterium
TAGCTGGCCTTTTGTTGTTTCAAATGATTATTCCTAATGACAAATCTGGGTTAAAATATACTGACCGTTTATCTCAGGGGATCTTTGATAGACTATTCCAAGTTCTCCACCAGCCCAAAATTCAAATTTCAAAAAATTATATCAGCCCGCATTTAACTGAAGTTACAGTTATCGCAGATGCACAGGGAATCAATATTGACAAGATAGTCGTTTGTTTTAAAAAATATGATGGTATTTCTCTTCTATGTGATACATTATATGATGATGGTTTTCACAATGATGGATTAGCACTAGATAACGTATTCGGGAACATTTTTCAGATCGTTCCACAGAAGGAAGGGCTTTATTTGGATGCTGATGTTACTTATAATACCGGGCAATCATATACATTGTGCTCATTAGCTGAAAATATTTCAACTGCAGGTTCCGTATCTATTGTTACCTATTCTGTTGCTTCTGATAATCTGAATAATGATGGAATTGTAAATCCGGGTGAAAATATTAGATATATATTCAGTTTAGAAAATAATTCAAAATTTTCATTGAATAATGTTTATATTGAAGCAATTCCAAATTCTGAATTCAATACCATTCGAATTGCAAATTTAGATTCTTCATCAACTTACTCTTTAGTTTATAATCCCTCGGATGCAAATTCATACTTTACATTTAATATCCCCTCAAATTATTACGATAATACTTTTAATGATTCAACATTCAAAATCAATATCAAAATAAGAGATGCAGATTACAATGTATGGCAGGATTCATTACGATTTTTTGCAAAGCCGTTTCCTAATCAAATCCGTGAGACACCAATAACACCTGTTAGCGGATTGGCTGATGGAAATTTTGAGATATTAATTGTAAATCCATCTGAAATCCGAAATCATATGTATGTCATTTGGGGAGTGGATTCAATTAACACCGCAAAAGAGAGAGGCTTTATATTAAAAGATTCAACAGATGGACGGATTTTATTGTTGAATCATCCTCTTCCCAATCAATATAGTCATAATATACCTCTAACTGATGGATTTAAAATATTCAAAGGAAATCTGAATACTGATTCAACTGGTGTTAAACGTTGGGAAGTTCCTTCAGGAACAAGAAGATTTACCTGGTTAAATTCAAGCATCGGTCTTGAAGGGTTTAATGGTGCTTTGGGATGGGCGAGCCCAGCATCATTTTTTGGTAGCGGAATAAAAGGGGTTTCTGCTCACAAGATTAAAAATGTATTACTTAAGCTTGCAACCGTTGATGTGAATGGAAACTATAATACGAACGATCCAAATGTATCATATGGATATCGCTACGGTAGGCGTTTCGATCTACCTCCTGCACAACCACAATTTGCTCCTTTTATAATCAATCAGGGTACTACAGGTGGTTATATTTACCAAGATTTCACTAAGAGCGTCCCGCTATCGGCATGGGATGTAGAAGCGAATCCACCAAGAAGATTGGTCGTGGGGCATCTTGAAAATAATGTTTCGAGTGGTATGGTAGATGGAAAATATTGGCCCCCCGCTTATTATGTTGCAAGTAACAACACTGTAAGAGAATGGCTTTGGATTTTCGATGCCACATACAGTGAAATTCCAAATCCAGCTTTTCAGGTAGAGGCAATCCTTAATCCGCTACCAATTATGTATTTTGCAACTTGGTCTCTTGATGGAAATGTCCCATTTACGACGGGCGATGAATTTTTAATAATAGCACATCATATTATATCTTCAAATGATTCATGGATTTTTAATCCCACAACAGTGCTCGGCAGTGAAGAATTTAATGTAAATGCGTTTCAACTTTATCAAAATTATCCTAATCCTTTTAATCCTAATACATCAATCAGCTATAACTTACCAGCGAAAAGTTTTGTGAAACTTAAAATTTTCAATATACTTGGTCAAGAAATTATAACATTGATAGATGAGATGCAGTATGAAGGGCACCAATCGGTGATATGGAATGGGCGGAATAAATCAGGAAACTCTATCGCAAGCGGTGTTTATTTTTACAAGATAGATGCGGTTGTTGTGAATGGACCGAGTAAAACTTTTGTCCAAGTTCGGAAGATGCTGCTTGTGAAGTAATTTGGTGGACACAAATTATTAAGTTAAAAGCCCCAGCCATTTTTTAGCTGGGGCTTTTTGTTATCACTTCAAAATTTTTGTATATTTTTTCCGAACAATGGTACACGCACTCAATAAAATTTATAATTTTGGTTCAGTAGAATACGACTTAAGAAGTCGTACCTTCATTATGGGAATTCTGAATATTACTCCCGATTCTTTTTCAGATGGCGGAAAATATTTACACAGCTCAAATGCTGTTGACTGTGCGTTACAAATGATTGATGAAGGTGCCGATTTTATTGATGTCGGCGGCGAATCAACCCGCCCCGGTTCTGAGTCGGTCAGCGTCGGAGAAGAACTAAATCGAGTTATCCCGGTTATCGAACAGCTTGTTAATAAAACCACGATCCCTATATCAATCGATACTACAAAATCAGAGGTTGCAGAAAAAGCTCTTCAAAGCGGTGCGGTAATCGTGAATGATATTAGTAGCTTTCACTTCGACAACCGCATGCCTGCAGTTGTCTCGAAGTATAATGCTTCAATCGTTTTAATGCACACCAAAGATAAACCGAAATTAATGCAGCATAATCCGGAGTACAAAGATCTAATTCCTGAAATAAAATCTTATTTATCTGTGGCAATTAAAATATCTATCGAAAATAGCATCAAACAAATTATTATAGACCCCGGTATCGGCTTTGGAAAGAAACTTGAACA
>JASEGV010000143.1 GCA_030017895.1 Bacteroidota bacterium
TCTTAGTGGTAAGAATCCTTTGATTATGATTCAAAAATAAGAGCATCAACACTAATATACTAAGAACACTTAGGCACACAAAGACTTTTTAGACAGCCTCCCGAAAAATTTAATGATGAATTACAAAATCTATAATTTCAATCATAAAGCTGATGGGATTACCTCAGCCGAAAGAGATGGACGGAAGTTCGCTTTTGTAGTTCCGGGTCCCTCTTGAGATTGAGTTTTGTAATATCAAAATAGATTCATATATTTATTAAGAAAGCGTCATGACCGATAAAACGAAAATATATATAGATAAAATATTTCTATTCCTGATGGAACAATTTCCCTCAGCCCAGTTGTTTGTTTTCGGTTCTGTGGTTTATGAAAATCAAAAATATTATCACGATATAGATATTGGAGTTGAAGACATCGATAAAATACCTTTGAGAAGGCTGCAGTGGGTGAAAGAAAAAATTGATGATATGAATATTCCTTATAAAGTCGATATAATAGATTTTAAAAGGGTCTCTGCCGGTTTTTATAAAACTGCCAAAGAAAAAATAATCGAATGGAAAAATTAAAGAATATTATACAAGATACTGAGAAAGCTCTGACGCAGTTAAACAGAGCATTGCAAGAAAAGTTCTCGGATATCGTCCGTGATGCAGCAATACAGAGATTCGAATTTACTTTCGAATTGTTCTGGAAGCTTGTTAAGGCATATTTAAACTTCGTAGAAGGCATAGATTGTTATTCCCCAAAGAATTGCTTTAGGGAGCTTTTACCAGTCACATTAGCTTCAGAAGACGAGGTTGAACTTTTACTAAAAATGTGCGACCATAGAAACCTAACATCGCATGTTTATGACGAAGAAGTTTCCAAGGAGGTTTTCAGCGCAATACCTTCTTACTACAATATCATGAATGTAATTTTAAGTCGTATAAAAGCAAAATAAAAGGAATTACTCCAACGACATCCTGCAAAGAAATGGACGGAAGTTCGCTGATATAGATTTTACTTTTTGTACATCAAAGAGCGATATTATCAAAAAGGAGATAATATTAAATTTATTATCAACATATTTCGCGATGAAGATGGTGTGTTCATAGCCGAATGTCCATCGATTCCCGGCTGTGTTAGTCAGGGAAAAACAGAAGAAGAAGCAGAGAAGAACATTCAAGAAGCAATTTCAGAATGTATTAAAGTTCGAGCTGATAAAGGTTTACCACTGACTATTAGTACAAGACAAGTGGAAGTGAATGTCTAAATGCCTCCTGTTCCGGTTTTAAAACCATACGAGGTAATTAAGATATTAGAAAAATTCGGCTGGGAGGTCGTACGCCAAAGAGGAAGCCATATAATTATGACAAAATAGGGGCAGAATGTAACTCTCTCCATACCAAATCACACTGAAGTAGCGAGAGGCACGTTGAGAAGTTTAATAGCAAAAGCTGGATTAACTGTAGAGCGGTTCTTAGAATGATTATAAAGCATAAAATTGGACATGGGAAAATTCAAAAAAAAATCAAATAAGGGTAAAGGTTTTACAAGTATATCATTTTAAAAAAGTTGCTTGGTCGCAAAGAGAATGGTTGCGTAAAAAAATTGCTTACGAATTGCGGAAGCAAAATAGAAGGAGCACCTTTATTACTCCGCTTCCAGTGGACCAAACTTCACCCTTCCCTGTAAAGGTATTCGATCTTTTTCATTCTCTTCCCGTATTGATGTGGCGGTTTATCGTTTTCTCAATGCTATTATTTCTCCCCGTTAGCGCCTTGCTTGCACAAAACAATGTCTCTGGTAAAATACAATCTGTTCCATCACTGACTAATGCTTATTCCGGTGTGTATTTTCTGAATTTATTTACATCTCAGACATTTTCTACTTTTACGGACAGTCTGACCGGAAATTTTACGGTTAACGTCCCTACTGGAACTTATGAAATTACAGTTCAAACTGTCAACCATTTCAGATTTGTTGATACAATAGATGTGAACGCAAATCAAAATCTTGACTTATATATGGTTGAAAATCTTCCTATGTTTACAACATATTACAATAAGGGCATCTCTAAAAACTCGCCGAATTTTGTAGAAAAAATATTTTACGTATAT
>JASEGV010000144.1 GCA_030017895.1 Bacteroidota bacterium
ACTCACGATGTTGATTGTATAATTCGCAGTCGTGGTTGTGCCAGTGGGATCATACAACGAAAGAACCGCAAGACTAAGAATGCCTTTTGAAAATGTCTTTTCTAAACTCAGCAAGTTTGCCCGATATCGTGGTAGGTTGAAGATGCTGTTTCAAGGATTTGTGGAAAGTTTTGCCTTCAATCTTCGACGCATGGCACAAGTGTGCACTGCCTGAGAGAATGCGTAGGTAAATCCTTAAAAAGGATGGCAATGGTTGACTTCATAAATGAATGAACCAAAATACGACCGATGTGAATCGTTAGATTGATTTGTTACTACGCCTATTTTTTTAATTGAGGATAGGATGTGCTTAAAAACATTGTTTACCTGTATTCGGCAACACGCTCACCATATAGTCATTGTTTCATTTATTGTTGTGTTTTCATCAACAGCAAACTTATCCAAACCATTATCATTGAAATGATGCCCATTGGGTCGAAGAACTAGTGTCCCGGTTCTTCTAATCCTGGTTTCTCCGTTATGTTCATCTGCATCATAAGAAACAGTTGATGTGCTGAAATTCATTTCGCCGAATTTATTGACAGTAACATTTACCTGTGTGGTTATATCCACTATCGGGAATTCACCTGTTACACGTAATCGTAAGAAACCTGCGTATTCATGATTTAAAACCGGTTTTGGTTCAACCGGATTTTCTTTTTTTGAACAGGATATCAGCAATATTAACAATAGTAAAAGGACTAAGTGAAATATAAATTTATGTAGTTTCATAAATCATTCTCCTATTCAATCTCGTCATCTTCTTCATCTTCAATGGGAGGATTACCAAACATCGGCATTTCGGAAAACTTTATGCTTTTAGGGATAACGAAATATTTTTGATCGACCGGGATATTTGTTTTTATAGATGTAACTTCCTGTTTGGTATGAGTTCCCGCAATTTTAGAATCCATCAACATTAAAATACCTTTCCATGTTAAAACTTTTCCATCGTTACCCTTGTATGCGATACATTCTTTTCCAAGGAATTTTTCTGTCCCGGCTTTTTTCATTCCAAGTTTAGTATAAGTTTCCTCGTTAAATTTTTCTACATCTTTATGCTTGTTTTGATGTATCCATTCTATCATTGGATTTTTAAGTTTAAATCCTTCGTTTGGTTTGGATGGATCAAATATATACTGGTATTCACCAAGCGAAATAATCCACGCTTTTCTTATTTCGCCATCTTCTTTAGTATCAAGATTAATTGCACTTCTGTTTCCGTAGTTATCAAAGTAAAGAATACTTTTTCCTACTTCATTCCCCGAATATTTGTATTCGATAATACCGGATTGAATTTGGAAAAGCTTAAGTTTGTCTCCCTGTGCATATATCTGATTCGCTATCAGCAATAAAAATAATAAACAAAAACTTTTTCCAAAAAAATGATTTTCACGTTTCATAACTTGTTCCTTTCTCTCTTTTACATTTTCACAAACTCTACCCGGCGATTGTTAGCTTTCGCCTCGGGGGTTGTGTTACTATCGAATGGTTTGCTCTCGCCCCAACCTTTGCTTGTTAAACGATCTGAGGCAATACCTAAATTCACCAACTGCTCGACAACTGCTTTTGCTCTACGTTCGGATAATGTTTGGTTCGATGCATCGTCGCCGTCGCTGTCGGTATGTCCTTCAACGCTGAATTTAATTTCTGGATGTTCTTTCATTAACTGGAAAATTGAATTAATCACCCCCATCGATTCGGGTTTGAGTGTGGCTTTGTTTACATCGAATTTAATTCCAGTTGTTACAATCTTTCCATCGCTGAGGAATTTATTGTATAGTTTAACTCCACCTTGAGCTATCTTTACATTTTTAATAAAACGGTTTATTCCTAATATTCCAACCGTATTGTATCCCGATACACCGATAGTCAATCCAGTGGGGTTTTCGGTAATGTTTGGAATGTTCAGAACTCTTGCATCGTCGAAATATTTTGGGTCTTCGCGTACTCGAGTGGGTCATTTTATATCTCCTTGAGCATGCAAG
>JASEGV010000145.1 GCA_030017895.1 Bacteroidota bacterium
TGATCACAAACCCCTTCCCTTATTTCAATTCTACTTTAGTCCGATTCAAACTTATACTCAGCTAAACCCTCACCAAATCGGGTAACGTATTTCAATTCTACTTTAGTCCGATTCAAACTCTATAAATCTCTTAAAAAAGAAATCTCTGGATTCAATTTCAATTCTACTTTAGTCCGATTCAAACGGGTAACGTAGGGGGTGAGCATATCAAATGGACTAAATTTCAATTCTACTTTAGTCCGATTCAAACGCGATGAGGGTCCTGAGCAGCCTTTTCGAACTCTTATTTCAATTCTACTTTAGTCCGATTCAAACCGTAAACTTCTTTATAAATCAATCAATAAAGAAATTATTTCAATTCTACTTTAGTCCGATTCAAACAAGGGTTGTATTTGGTCAAGGTGTCGCTGACATCACCATTTCAATTCTACTTTAGTCCGATTCAAACATGCTGAATTTACATGATTTTGACATATCTCTGATTCATTTCAATTCTACTTTAGTCCGATTCAAACAAGAGTTAGAAGAGGGGTTGGGTACGTGATAGGCGGATTTCAATTCTACTTTAGTCCGATTCAAACACGCTTTTGTTAAATTAAACATTAACAGATTGCTCAATTTCAATTCTACTTTAGTCCGATTCAAACTCAAATCCGAATATCGTTTGTTCGCCGTAATAGCCCATTTCAATTCTACTTTAGTCCGATTCAAACATGAGGCCCCCTTTTCACTTTAATTCTTTTGTGGATATTTCAATTCTACTTTAGTCCGATTCAAACAAGTAGGTCTTATCGCCTACAGCGTTCATGAGGATTCATTTCAATTCTACTTTAGTCCGATTCAAACTATTCACGAATTAACAAGCGCAATGGTATAATTGAGATTTCAATTCTACTTTAGTCCGATTCAAACTTGTGCATCTTCCCCCGCTGACCTCTTTGGCTTGCCATTTCAATTCTACTTTAGTCCGATTCAAACTCTCCAATCGAATGGATACTTGCCTCCGAACAATTCGATTTCAATTCTACTTTAGTCCGATTCAAACGGCATGGCGCGAGCTTGCAGATGCTAATAGACTTCTTATTTCAATTCTACTTTAGTCCGATTCAAACTATATAGTTCAGGAATTGCCAAAATTTCCGGTCAGGTATTTCAATTCTACTTTAGTCCGATTCAAACGGGAACGATGTTTGATGTCTAAATATCTTTATAAGCATTTCAATTCTACTTTAGTCCGATTCAAACCAAATATGCTATTGATATATCGGTACACCTTGATTCATTTCAATTCTACTTTAGTCCGATTCAAACCCAGCCCGTGTGCGAAGTTGTACATGAATAAAGGGATTTCAATTCTACTTTAGTCCGATTCAAACGCATATAATATCCACGCATCAATGCGGTAATTGAGATATTTCAATTCTACTTTAGTCCGATTCAAACCGTTCAGCGAGGATTTTTGAAAAGGACATATACGCAATTTCAATTCTACTTTAGTCCGATTCAAACCCCCAGGTCCTGTTAATCGTACTATTCTTATTTGCAAATTTCAATTCTACTTTAGTCCGATTCAAACAGTTATTGACGCCCTGAACCATCGATGCCTTATGACATTTCAATTCTACTTTAGTCCGATTCAAACTGAGTGGAACAACCTTGATTTGAATGTCTTATTGTAATTTCAATTCTACTTTAGTCCGATTCAAACATAATAATGAAGTTAGAACATAACATTGAGGCAATCATTTCAATTCTACTTTAGTCCGATTCAAACATGGCACAGATAAAGATTGAATGGTGTGATAAGGTAATTTCAATTCTACTTTAGTCCGATTCAAACGGAAGATGAAGTTGAAGATGTTCAAGGAGAAATATCATTTCAATTCTACTTTAGTCCGATTCAAACCAAAAAACCATTCATAATCTCCGTGAAATATGAAAAGATTTCAATTCTACTTTAGTCCGATTCA
>JASEGV010000146.1 GCA_030017895.1 Bacteroidota bacterium
CAAATTTATAAATCGGAATTCTAAATTCATAATTCATCATTCGCGGAGCTTAAACCATGAAAATTAAATCCGAAGGTCCCAGCCGTCTAAAGCGTTCGGGCGGGCGAAATAATAATCACGAGATTAAAAAGTCATTAAGACTGTGTAAAAAGTTTATTATTTTGTTCGAACTAATCCCCCAACCCCTTCTCTTACCAAGAGAAGGGGGAATTAGATTTTTCTCTGTGGGGTTGAGTTCATTTTATAAACTTTTTACACAAAATTTAAAATCTTTTGAGGTAAAAATATGAAATCCATTACTCCAACAATCCAACAATCCAACACGCTGTTTCTTGTTTTAATTTTGTTATTTGTTGTCTCTTGCCGCGAGCGGGTTGTACCGCCCGATGTTCCGCCTTACATATATCCGATAACACTTACTAATGAAGATGTTTCATGCACCGAAGCTTTCATACGTATAAAGACGACAAAAGTATTTGAGGGTGGTAGGCTTCAGCTAAAACGCGACGGTATAACAAGAATTGAAATCACGGACTTGAAAACTGAGCTCGACACGCTAATTGTTGACGAGGGATTGCTTCCTAAACAAACATACACATACAAAGCGTTTCTCCATTCATCCATTTCTCCACCACTCCAATCTCCTGTTGACTCCAGCGCTCCGTTGCTACTCACAACTATTGACACAACTTCAAGTAATTTTACCTGGCAGATTGATACGCTCGGCGATGGAGCGGGTAGTGTGCTTTACGATGTTGCTGTTCTCTCGGATACACTTGCTTATGCTGTTGGAGAAATATATAAAAAGGATTCGACAGGACAGTTTGAGACTACTCCGTATAATACTGCACGTTGGAATGGAAAGGAATGGAAACTTATAAGGACAAAGGTAAAGCTTAATTATGGTACGAGTATACTATATAGTTACACAGCATTGAAATCATTATTTGCATTTTCTAAAGATGATATCTGGTTTGTTCATAATGCTGGCGGAGTTACAAGATATCATAATGGTAATTGGATAATGTTGGATATACCCTATGGTGAAGGCCCTGGTGGTGCAAATAAAATCTGGGGCACCAGTCCAAATAATTTATTTTTTGTAGGACCTAATGGAAGAATAACTTTTTACAACGGCGTCAGTTGGCGGCGGTTGGAGAGCGGGACGGATCAAACTATTAATGATGTGTGGGGAGTTAATGATACAAAAACAAATGAACCATTTATTCTTGCTGGTGCTTCAAATGTTTATAATCCGGGATATATAAAACTTCTTCAAATAAAGACAACAGGATATGTTGATACAATACCATGGATAAGTCAAAATAGATGCATAAGTTCTGTGTGGTTTCAAAATCCAAATCGTTTGTTTACTGCGGGTGGTGGTGTATTCACACGTTCACTGAATGGAAGATGGAAAGAATTTAAAGAAATCCCATTAATTTATACGTCTCGTATTCGCGGTCAAGATATTAATGATATTTTTGTTGCCGGACATTTTGGACTCGTCGCTCATTTTAATGGAGTAAATTGGCGGGTTTATCCTGAGGTTGCTGCTGCGTCATATTATTCGTGTGATTACAAGAATAATATGCTTGTTGCTGTAGGTTTAAGAAATGCTCGTGCGGTTACTTTAATATTGAGGAAGCGTTAATGAGAAGTTTAATACGATATAATTCTCGTTCGCCTCCTTAAAATATGAGCGGCAGTGCACAACCACCGCCGCCCGGTTACAAAATAAACAAATTGGCGATGATGTGTCCACCTATTGACAATTGGGTAACTTTGAAAGTTTACGATGTACTCGGGCGTGAAGTAGCAACGCTTGTGGATGGGTTTAAAGATGGTGGGTATTACAATGTCGAATTTCGAATGTCGGATTACTAACTTTCAAGCGGCGTGTACTTCTACAAACTAACTGTTGGCTCATTTACATCTGTAAAGAA
>JASEGV010000147.1 GCA_030017895.1 Bacteroidota bacterium
TAGATGGATTGAACATTGAGCCATTGGTTGCAACCTATAAAGGAGGAGGAAGCAGCTCATATAATCCATTGATGTTGTTGAAAGTATTGGTGTATGCCTATCTATCTAAGAATTATGCATCACGCAAGATAGCAAGAGCGTTGCGAGAAGATGTGAACTATATGTGGCTAAGCGGGATGTATCGCCCCGATTTTCGCACGATAAACATATTCCGCTCTGGTCGGCTCAAGGGTGTTGTTGATCAGGTATTTGGATCAATGGTTGAATTTTGTATAGCGAACAAGTATATCAAGTTAGAGAATTATTTTGTTGACGGAACAAAGATGGAGGCAAATGCCCGTAAGACCAGTTATGTGTGGTCGAAGAATACCGAACGTTACAAAGAAGCGACACAAAAGAAGATCAAAGAGTTGTTGGAACATATCGAAGAAGTGAATCGTCAAGAGAATGCCGAGTATGGCGAGAGCGATCTGGAAGAATTAGGTAATGGTTCAACCATCACAAGTGAAAAACTCAAGGAGCAGATAGAGAAACTCAACACCATAATAAATCCCACGAAGCCAAATAAGCAAGTATTGAAAGAATTACAGACAAAGCAGATACCAAAGCTGGAACGATACGAAGAGCAAGAGCGACTATTAGGTGGTAGAAAGAGTTATTCGAAGACAGATACGGATGCGACATTTTTCAGAATGAAGAACGACCAGCTATTGCCTGCGTACAATGTTATGATTGGGACAGAGAATCAATTTATAGTAAACTACTCGATACATCAGAAAGCATCAGAGGCAGATCAATTTATCAGACATTTTACAAAACTCACCCGAACAACTGGATTGATACCGGAGGATGTTATAGGAGATGCCGCATATGGGAGTGAAGAGAACTACGCATTTTTAGAAGAACACGGAGTTGGCAATTATCTAAAATACAATACATATCATAGAGAAAATACTAAAAAGCATCGAGACAATTGTTATCATAAAGACAACTTTCAGTATTATGAAAAAACTGATACTTACCGATGTCCGGAAGGACGAGATTTAATATTTGATAGGACGGGGGAAAAAATTACCTACAACGGTTATCAACAAAATATTAGAATCTATGAATGTATCGATTGTTGTGAATGTCCGGTGGCGAGCCGGTGCAAAAAAGGAATAGGAAATCGGACGATTAATGTGAATCCACGATTAGAGCGATACCGTGCACAGGCGAGGGCAAATCTTGCATCAGATTATGGGATTGCACTTCGTAAAAAGCGAGGTGTCGATGTCGAACCGGTCTTTGGTGATATCAAAATGAATCAAGAATATAAAAGGTTTAGATTAAGAGGAAAAGAAAAAGTGAACGTTGAGTTTGGGCTATTGAGTATTCTGACTAACGTACAAAACATAGTATCGTAAATCAAGGAACGTAAAACGTTCC
>JASEGV010000148.1 GCA_030017895.1 Bacteroidota bacterium
TTTTTTTGTATATTTAAGAAAATGAATGAATCAACAGAAAATAATATGAATATGCAAAGCAAAAAAAATCCACCACGCGGATTGTTTGATGAATTTGACCAATTAGACAAATTGAGCAAACTCAACGACCCGTTAGAGAGACTCATCAAGAGAATAGATTTCGAAGTATTCAGGGATGATCTCAACACCATCTATCAAAACAACGACCGCAAAAGTAATGCAGGTGCCAAGCCGTATGACTATGTGATGATGCTCAAGATCCTGATACTGCAGCGGCTCTACAATCTTTCCGATGAACAGATGGAGTTTCAAATCAACGACAGAGCCACCTTCAAACGATTTCTGGGTTTAAATATAAGCGACAGAGTACCTGATACGAACACGATATGGACATTCAAAGAAAAATTAAAACACAATGACAACGAGAAAAAACTCTTTGAGTGCTTTTACACCATATTAGAATCGCAAGGATTAATCGTTGATGAAGGGAAGATGGTGGATGCCAGTTTTCATGAAGTGCCCCGCCAGCGCAATAGCCGTGAAGAGAACACACAAATCAAAGAAGGGCAAATACCGAATGACTGGAAGAACAACGCACACAAACTCAGTCATAAGGATACCGATGCCCGTTGGACAAAGAAAAACGGAGTAAACTACTACGGCTACAAAAACCACATTAAAGCCGACACAAAAAGCAAATTGATAGAGAGCTATACCGTAACCGATGCCAGCGTACACGATTCCCAAACATTAGAAAAATTGTTGGATGAAAAAGACAAAGGTCAACCCCTGTATGCCGATAGCGCTTACACCGGAGAAAACCAAGAAGCAACTATCGAAGAAAAAAAGATGATCAACCGGGTGCATGAAAAAGGTTATCGCAATACACCACTCACCGAAACACAAAAAGAAAACAACAGAGGAAAATCAAAAATACGCGCACGCATCGAACACATCTTCGGACACATTGAAAACAGCATGAACGGAAGCTCCATGCGCTCGATAGGCATACTGAGAGCAAGAGTCGTCATCGGGCTTACCAACTTAGCCTACAATATCAGCAGAGCCATACAACTCGGAATACAAATGTTGAGGGTGAAGTGTGCCCTGTCGTGAAAAATCAGATGATGTCAACAAAAGAGAAAAGAAATTAACACAAAAATCAATCTTCAAGGAAACAATTTCATACATCAGAAATCATCAGCACATAACTAACAATGTAACCAATCACCAAACGCACCATAAACATGGTACACGACGATAAAATCTATAACACTAAACTTATATTTGAATTTTTGGAACTGCCC
>JASEGV010000149.1 GCA_030017895.1 Bacteroidota bacterium
GAATTGAAATGAAGTGTTTTTAGAAAACACAGTCCCCCCAATGCGCGTTTGAATCGGACTAAAGTAGAATTGAAATACGAATTAAAATGGAAAGGGGGCCTCATACCAGCACGTTTGAATCGGACTAAAGTAGAATTGAAATGTTTAAATATGGCAAGGGTTATATTCGGACAGGGGGGTTTGAATCGGACTAAAGTAGAATTGAAATCACGCCGTCTAAAAATCATCTCTTTGTCTGGTCGTTGTTTGAATCGGACTAAAGTAGAATTGAAATGATGAACAAATGTCTTGCAACAATATTTTATCTTTTGTTTGAATCGGACTAAAGTAGAATTGAAATGCTTTTTGGCCGAGAAGGGCTTCGCCGAACCGAGCTGTTTGAATCGGACTAAAGTAGAATTGAAATCTGCACCGCTGCAACTTCCTAGCTGGAGATCAAACTTGTTTGAATCGGACTAAAGTAGAATTGAAATTTTCCTCTCGGTGGTACATACATCAAAAATAAACTCGTTTGAATCGGACTAAAGTAGAATTGAAATGGTGATATAGATAATCTCCCAGTTCTTTCTGTCGGTGGTTTGAATCTGACTAAAGTAGAATTGAAATATATAATACAAGAGAAGAAAGCTAAACGGAGAGACCGTTTGAATCGGACTAAAGTAGAATTGAAATCTACTTATGTCTGATGCTTTCGGGCAGGGGACAAAAGTTTGAATCGGACTAAAGTAGAATTGAAATATTGATCGTTATGCAGAATGGGAAACATATTCTGAAGTTTGAATCGGACTAAAGTAGAATTGAAATGTTTGGGTTATATGTACGTTTATATTCCAATCCCCTGTTTGAATCGGACTAAAGTAGAATTGAAATCCGTTTTATCTGTTTATTCCGCACGTTCATAAAACGGTTTGAATCGGACTAAAGTAGAATTGAAATACCCTTATTAGTTCCCGCTTAGTCAATTGAACAGTGGTTTGAATCGGACTAAAGTAGAATTGAAATCTTTTATCATCTCCAGTCTGGGAAGCGCCTAAATTTGTTTGAATCGGACTAAAGTAGATTTGAAATTTGTCTTTCGTTTCCATTATATCTTAATTTTTTTCTGTTTGAATCGGACTAAAGTAGAATTGAAATCCGTTTTATCTGTTTATTCCGCA
>JASEGV010000150.1 GCA_030017895.1 Bacteroidota bacterium
GCGGTCATTAGAAATTTATAGCCTATTGAACAATCTGGGTTAAACTCATTATAAATCACGTACAAACATTTACACTCTCATAACAACCACCTCCTTTCTATATTATTTGATTAATAGTAATTTACCGGCTGACGTATATTTGCCGGCAGTTAAACGATACACATAAACACCGCTTGGATTATTTCCGGATTCCCAGACCACTTCCTGCCAGCCAGCATTTTGAAATTCGTTTGCAAGCACAGCAACTTTTTCACCCAAAATATTATAAATAGATAATTTTACATCGGAACTTTTTGGCAAACTGTATTTTATGGTAGCACTGCTGTTAAATGGATTTGGATATGCATGCAGTACTTTGTAATCGGTTGGTAAAAATTCGGGTTCATCTTGAACTGAAGTTTCTGGTAATATTCCAGTTCTGCACCAGATTTGAAATGGAGCGCCGAGACTATCGCGCGATGTCCATGCGAGAACAACTGTTCTATTTGTTAGCACAATACTTGAAAATATTGTGTATGACTCATTAGGTGTTACTTTAAAAACCGGGCACCAGGTTTTTCCGTAATCGTACGATATATTTGTTTCTACATTAATGTTGGGATCATCCGTAAACCACCCCGCTGTAATTATAGGTTTACGTATTGCAAGTGAATGGCTTAAAGTCCACGGTGTATCTGTTACAACTGTTTCGGGAAGCCACGATACACCTTCGTCTGTACTTTGACGTATTATTCCGCTGCAACCAAAACCCATGCAGCCGTATTTTGCATCTCTCCAAATAATGAATAGATCATTATCTACAGTACCTAACGGATCGGGTTCCATACCTGACCAATTATCAAGCGTTGATATAATGCTCGAATCCTGCCAGGTCATACCGAAGTCCGAACTTCGTTGATGTATCATTTCAAAACTGTAACCATTTATATAAATGTGATGGAATTCGTGTGTCCAGTTGCGTGTTAGAGCTACCATCGTGCTTGCTGAATAAATTGAACCTGCACCGATTGTCCAGGTTAAGCCGCCGTCTGTGCTAAAGATAGTTCTATCCCACATTATGCCATAAACTAAAACCGATATAACTATCGTATCGCCAAGTATTGCAACATTACGTGGAAAAGGGTTGCCCTGATTGATTGCCC
>JASEGV010000151.1 GCA_030017895.1 Bacteroidota bacterium
CTTTAGTCCGATTCAAACATGAGGCCCCCTTTTCACTTTAATTAGTTTGTGGATATTTCAATTCTACTTTAGTCCGATTCAAACCTGACCGGACAGGAGAGTTAAGGATGTTTAAACAGGATTTCAATTCTACTTTAGTCCGATTCAAACTTCTGAGTTTTATAACTCACATCCTTACAATAATCCATTTCAATTCTACTTTAGTCCGATTCAAACTAAATATTACCTTTTTTGACTTACAACTTTTTAAATATTTCAATTCTACTTTAGTCCGATTCAAACTGAGGCCCCCTTTTCACTTTAATTCGCTCGTGGATTATTTCAATTCTACTTTAGTCCGATTCAAACGAATTATAGCCTTTTCTGACTTGAATTTTGTGCATCATTTCAATTCTACTTTAGTCCGATTCAAACGCTCGGTTCGGCGAAGCCCTTCTCGGCCAAAAAGTATTTCAATTCTACTTTAGTCCGATTCAAACAAGAATTGGTGGCAATCTGACGCGCATACGGGCCGGATTTCAATTCTACTTTAGTCCGATTCAAACCTTTGTTTCCTGCCTCACCGCATTAAATACAAGTAGATTTCAATTCTACTTTAGTCCGATTCAAACTTCGGCAAATATTAATTTTATATATTCCTCATGGTTCTATTTCAATTCTACTTTAGTCCGATTCAAACGCGGGCAGCGAGCTGGTAAGTTGTTTGGGGATTAGCATTTCAATTCTACTTTAGTCCGATTCAAACAGATCGTTACATTCCCATTTCGTTATTAACTTTTCATATTTCAATTCTACTTTAGTCCGATTCAAACGCTTACGAACTTTTTAGGGGTCGAGTCCATTCCAAGATTTCAATTCTACTTTAGTCCGATTCAAACGGTAGATATCCGGATTAATTATCCTTGTAAATCACAATTTCAATTCTACTTTAGTCCGATTCAAACGGAGTTTATTTTTAATGTATGTACCACCGAGGGGGAAATTTCAATTCTACTTTAGTCCGATTCAAACCCCTTGACCGAATATGACCCTTGCCACAATTAGACCATTTCAATTCTACTTTAGTCCGAT
>JASEGV010000152.1 GCA_030017895.1 Bacteroidota bacterium
TATCAATAGTGTTATTTTCATTAATCTTAAGAATTTTTCGCTCTCCGGGTTCCCAGATATTTGATGCTGCACAAAGAATTAATCTTTTACCTGTCTTCTCATCTACCGAGCCCCATATATCATTTATACTCACATCCGTCCCGCTCTCCAACCGCCGCCAGCTGACGCCGTTGAAAAAACCAATTTGACCCAAAGGTCCTGCTGTGTAAACGTTATTTTTATTTGAACCCCATATTTTATTTACTGAAACAGGCAAACAAGTAATCGATATTTGAACACCATTTTTCCATTTTGCAATTTGAGATTGCGATGCAATCCATATCTCTCCATCGTCAAAGGCAAACACTGCATTAGCAGGATATGGTCCAGTTAAACTTCCAGGTCCACAAAAAGTATAAAATTGTATCCTCTTCAATTCCCATTTCTTTCCATTCCAACGTGCAGTATTATACGG
Source organism: Bacteroidota bacterium (assembly GCA_030017895.1). NCBI lineage: Bacteria > Pseudomonadati > Bacteroidota > Bacteroidota bacterium. Next base: position 455 of record JASEGV010000152.1, read on the forward strand.
CTCTGTTTCAAAATTTCCTGCTGAGTCTCTCTTATAAATCTCCCCCACAGCCCAAACGCAAGTGTCGTTTATAATGCAAACATCTCTGAGCACACTACCTGCCCCGTCGCCGAGCGTATCAATCTCCCAAGTAAAGTTATGTGAAGTTGTATCCATAGTTGTGAGTAGCAACGGAGCGCTGGAGTCAACAGGAGATTGGAGTGGCGGAGTGTCGGTTTGATGCAGGAAAGCTTTGTAAGTGTATGTTTGCTTAGGAAGCAAGCCCTCGTCTAAAATTAATGTGTCGAGCGGGGAGCTTTGAGCTAAGAGCGAAGAGCTGAGAATAAAAATGGTTTGACCATCGCGTTTTAACTGAACGCTCTCTGCTCCATGCCCTTGGCTTGCTGTCGTCTTTATCCTCAGCCATGCATCAGTCACGCCCACATCCTCCGCAGTCAATACTATCGGCGGAATGTAAGGCGGAACATCGGGCGGTACAACCCGCTCGCGGCAAGAGACAACAAATA
>JASEGV010000153.1 GCA_030017895.1 Bacteroidota bacterium
CTATTTAAAATTCCGTTAGCACCAGAAATTATTTTTGTCCCGAAAAATGGGGAATTGCACATAACGTGTGCGAAAACAATGCTGCCGTTTTGCGAACTCAAAAATGAGCGAAGCAACAATCTTGTGAGCAAAACGGTAGAGCGAACTCTATAATCAATATCAAAAAGCGTGAGCGTCATTGTTTTTCGCTGTTAGCTGCAGCCGCCCCGCCGATCAGTCTGCAACACTCCAGTCAGCCCAATTCCTAAATGTTTCCGAAGTTGGGGGTTGCCAATTCTGAGTAATGGTCATCCAGTAATATTCATCGATCAATTTCGGAACGCTTGAATGCGGTCTCAACAATCGGTTTGGCAATTCGCTAAGCGTGAAGCCGTGTTGTTCGCACGTAGGACGGAGTTCGTTGAGCAATGCATTGATGGTTTGCAGATACTCGATATATGAATCTGCAGAACCGTTCAATCCAAGAGAATCTCTAATCGGTTCATCCCACGGAGCGTATGTATTGGGTCGCAATGAAAATAGAATTTTTGCGGCTCCGGTTGGTCCAAACCTAACTATCGTTTGATTGTTCCCACGTCTTCGTTGCGATGCAGTTCGATTAACCAGTGAATCATAAGCACGACGTAGGGTTTCATAGTCATTCTCGTTTAACTCCCAGAGATTAGCTGTTGGAACTGGAAGTTGGTTTGAAAATTCTATATGCCAATTGAGCAATTCCTGCTTTGCGAGCTCATGGTGTTCAATTGCAAATTGACGGCAACCCCAATCATTGAGCCATTCGATAATAGGGCAGTTCCAAAAATTCAAATATAAGTTTAGTGTTATAGATTTTATCGTCG
>JASEGV010000154.1 GCA_030017895.1 Bacteroidota bacterium
ATTTTTGTTACAAAAAACTATTTCAATTCTACTTTAGTCCGATTCAAACTGCTGCGGAACAAAAAATATTCACCAGATTTTGTTTATTTCAATTCTACTTTAGTCCGATTCAAACTTCCATTTTTAACTAAAACAAAGATATACTCTTTATCTTATTTCAATTCTACTTTAGTCCGATTCAAACAATGCTGTTCGGAATGTTTTCCGGCTCAATGGAGCTATTTCAATTCTACTTTAGTCCGATTCAAACCATTAGACTTGTAGTCCTCTACCATCTGCTGGGCAGTTATTTCAATTCTACTTTAGTCCGATTCAAACCCATTGCCATATTCAGGAAGATAATCGACTGGTCAAATTTCAATTCTACTTTAGTCCGATTCAAACTAAGTAGGGCAATAAAGTCAGGAAATCCGATGATTCGATTTCAATTCTACTTTAGTCCGATTCAAACTATGCTGCGGCGTGGCGAGTAGCTCGTGAACTTGGCATTTCAATTCTACTTTAGTCCGATTCAAACCCAAGTCGTAACCTATTGTAATATAACAAGTTGTAGCATTTCAATTCTACTTTAGTCCGATTCAAACTAATAACTATAATACTCCAATGAAAGGGTAATAGAAATTTCAATTCTACTTTAGTCCGATTCAAACATTCATATTTCTTTTACTGATGAAAATGGAATTAAGATTTCAATTCTACTTTAGTCCGATTCAAACCTGAAGTTGGTGAAGTTGAAGGGGAAAGGACTACAGGATTTCAATTCTACTTTAGTCCGATTCAAACTCTTCCTACTGGAGGATGTATTACTTTATTTGATAA
>JASEGV010000155.1:0-489 GCA_030017895.1 Bacteroidota bacterium
TTTGTACCAATATTTTTTACATACCCAGTGGCAACAGGTCCTTGCTCTGCAGTGATCATACTTCCCGAATCTTTGTAAACTGAGATGTCAAATAATTCGCTACGTCCACCTGCGGTACCTGTATGTCTTCTTACCCACTGTTCTAAACCGTTTAAGTCGTACTTAATAATAAAGTAATCTTTACCAACTACTCCGCCAATTAAAACATTACCTTCTTTATCAACTGATATTTCCCTGCCACCAGAGTAAAGGAGCTGTGAAATGGTGGTAAGTTTCCTCTTCCATACAAGTTGTCCACTTGAGTTGTATTTTAACACTAGCGGTCCAGGCGGATCATCGGCATCGGCTCCCAATACATACACATTCCCCATCGAGTCAATCGCCATAGCTCTTGCATAATCGCTGCCGTTGCTCTGGCTGTTGTAGCGAGCGACCCACTCAAGTTGGACTTGGGAATTCATCTCATCAACTAACGATATTAACATGAGC
>JASEGV010000155.1:499-786 GCA_030017895.1 Bacteroidota bacterium
TTTTCCCTGCTTTCATCTTCTTCCTTTTATCTATTATCATATTATATAAAAATCCTTACCTATTGTAAAATCTACTTTTTTGTATAGTTACTACTTTCATAGGTATATCTCCAAACACCTTGCCCGCCTGTTGCAACCCATAGTTCGTTATTATGTGGGGCCGGTCTGATTTTCAAACTGTGAACTTTTGGAAAGTATGGTAGATTAACGGCTCCTGTGGGAATCCTTTCCCAGTCACTGCCATTGTTTGTTGAACGATATATTTGATTATAATTATCATTGATACT
>JASEGV010000156.1:0-450 GCA_030017895.1 Bacteroidota bacterium
GCGCAAGTTTTTGTTGCTTTTTATTACGTTTGAATCTCAACTGATAGCTGAGCTTCTTTATCGTACGTCTATAACTCTGTCGCAACTCGATATCTTCTGCTTCGGCTATCGCTATACTCTTGTTTATTATTTTCCTGTAAAGTTTATTATCGGTCGGAAAAGTGATATTCTTCTCCTGTACAGTTGTGTCTACACAAACATCTTTTTCTTTACTATCTTTACCGTTTATACGTACACTCTCTCGAAATATTAATTCCATACCGGCATCTCCTATCCTATTGCGGAAGTGAACTAATTCACTCGGCTCACACGGCTGACCTGTTACGAAACTTGTCATACCACAGAAATATTGATAGTAAGAATTTTCCTGCTCCGCCTCAGGCGGACTCTACCACACTTTCGTCGCTCAAGTTCCGAATATGTTTTAGAAGTAGTAATCCAGTCAGCAAA
>JASEGV010000156.1:460-760 GCA_030017895.1 Bacteroidota bacterium
CTGTAGTGTTTAGTGAACTCGGCTTCAAACATTTGCCAGTCGATTTTATCTGCTAAAACGTATAGCGGATGTCGATGGTTTAGTTGTTCTTCAAATGTTAGACAGAATGTTAATTGGGTAGGATTGGCTTTTTTAGGTATCATATTTTCTGCAAGGTTTTTTGACATTTATTTAGGTTTCTCTGTAAATCATCTCACCTAATTTAACCATTTTTTTTCATAGATTAAAGCGCTTTGGGGTTTTTAAGGGTCAACTAAGTAAGAGAATTCTGTTCCACGCCACAACATCACGAGGGTTTTC
>JASEGV010000157.1 GCA_030017895.1 Bacteroidota bacterium
TAATATCCACCTGAACTGTTCCATCCTTCGAGCCGCTATTTTCAACCGGTATCCAGACAAACGATGGATTGCGCCTCAAGCGGAACTGATGCGTGTTGATAAATTTGCCATCTACATTTTGATGGACACTGCCTGCTATTACTTTCTTCTCTTCGCCAGGCTCGATAATTCCGACCAATGTTACTGCCGGCGACAATGATTTAAATCCTTCATCAGCTTTCGACTGCGATCCATCAAATGTTAGCTGGAGCGTTGTGCCCCGCTCTGCCTGAACATAGTTTCCATCCAATTCATACACAAGTTTGAAGACATCGTCTTTATCTAATTGTGCGTTTGCTATTACTGAGGGCTTGGCATACTGACTTATAGCCCCATCTTCACTCACCGATACGCTTGCTTCCGGTTCATGGTCAACCACTAACAAGCTGAACTTATCTAAATACGACCTCTCTTGTTCAAACTCGCCTACACGCAGACGGTAAGTATTTTCAGTTATAGCGGGAGTTGTAAAAAGTTGATAGTGGTCGGTTACAAAACCATCTTCATTAGGGACATATTCACTCTGTGGGAGGATGTTGTTATCTTCTACAAACTCATTTCCATTATAGGTGTAAACGAACGGACAGCCGCCGCCACCGCCACCGCCAGGAGAACCAGAAATAATGCTGATAGTTATTGTATTTACTAAAGGGCGGTTCCAAAAATTGACTTATTGAATACTTTTTTTTGTATATTTAAGA
>JASEGV010000158.1 GCA_030017895.1 Bacteroidota bacterium
CCCACGTGTACGACATATTTTTACGGAATCTGATATCCTGCGGGTTTATATTTTTCCGTTTAACTTTTCTAAACCCCCGATTGGTTCTTTTATTGGAGACCTTCCAACAAGCAACATCACTTTATCGCTGCCAATGTTACCATCTTCGAATGTTAACTGCATTGATTGGCCGGGTTCGGTTTCAACATAATTATTATCCATCTCATAAACCAATTTATAAAAATCGCCAATTTGTTTATTTTGTAACCGGGCGGCGGTGGTGGTTCACTGCCGCTCAGTGTTTTATGGGGGTGAACGTGAACGGTTTGTTTTCATACTTTCCTCATCTTTTCCTCATTATTAATGCAACCGCACGGGAATATCTTTCACCTACAGCAACCATAATGTTATTCTTATAGTCGCATGAGTAATAAATCTGTGCCGTTGCTGCTTCAGGATATACATGCCAGTTTAAACCATTATAATGTGCAACAAGACCATAAGAACCAACAACAAAAACATCGTTTGTACTTATACCTCGGACTCTATCAGTTCCATACAAAGGAAGCTCAGTCATTTCCTGCCAATGTTTATCAGGACGACGAATAAAAACTCCACTACCTGATGTAAAAATTCTTTTCTCATCTTCAAACCAAGTCGAATGTATACGTCTATATCCTATCCATGGAATTGTATCAATAGTGTTATTTTCATTAATCTTAAGAATTTTTCGCTCTCCGGGTTCCCA
>JASEGV010000159.1 GCA_030017895.1 Bacteroidota bacterium
ATTCGGTTTTAAGCCGGGCATTTCCATCAAGCGTAATGATAGTTCAGGATCATCGAGCGAACGTATCTGTGGAATTTTTGCTTCTACGGCTTCGACTGCTTTTGAGAATGATTGCAGCTCGAAGTTGTTATTGAGCGCCTCATCAATCAGTTGTTCTAAAATAAGTTTCGGCTTCTCTTGTGCTAATAAATTTATTTGTAAGAAAATTAATAATAACCAAATTATGGTTTTCATATTTTACCTGTTATGAATGATTTAAAAAATTCTAAATGATAATATCCAAACTCTAAACAAATTCAAATAATGGATCTCAAAACTATATAATAAAAAACTTGAGTTTAGTCCGCTAAAAGCGGTTAGGGTTTCGCCCGACCGACCGAACGTTGCATAGCTTAATATCAGTCGTTCGGACAGGGATTTAGAAATCTAAATCAGAAGTGAAGAATTCAAGATGGGTATATCTTCGATAAGAGGAGGGGAGTAGGTGCCAGTTAAAAATAGTTTTAAGCTATATTGGAATTCAATACTCGGTGAAGTATGGAGTATTGGAGTAATGGAGTGTTGAATTGATGAAAACACATCATATTTTTGTGCTTGGAGAAACTCACTTGTATTCCGATCTGCGGCGATGATTGTTTTGCAGCAACTAGATTCGGTCGTGCTGAGTTGCACCTGCTCATCTTTGTTTGTCTCAGGATGGCACATTG
>JASEGV010000160.1 GCA_030017895.1 Bacteroidota bacterium
CAAATTTTGTTCTGGCTGGCTTGTCACAGATGATATATGAACCTGTAATGGACCCTGAAGAAATCGAGCAGTTATTAATGGATGCTCTGCAATACCGTGCATCGGGAATGTATCAGAATGCAATTGCAAACTATCAGCAAATCATTAGCGGCGACGGTACAATAATTCAGGCACTCGTTGAGCTTCGTGAAACTTATACCGATATGTTAGCAGCAGGAGTCGACCAAACGAATCAGTGGCGGAGTTATTTACAAACTTTGCAAACCCATTATAACCCGCCTATGGCAAGGACTGCAACAATAATGCTTGCACATGAATATGCTAAGGCAGATATGCTTAACGAGGCGTTCGAAAAATATCAACACGCTCTCACTCTTGGTTTAGACACTGAAACACGTATATCGCTACTATTATCAAAGATGATGTTGGAAGGTTTTGAGTTGGGCAGCGAAGGAGATGCAGAAGAAACTTACTTGAATATGAAACAGCAATTTCCGAACGATGAGCGTACACAATTGGCACAATTTGAATTAGAATTAATAAATGGCGCATATTCATCTGTAGAATTCGGGAAGGTATCAGAATTCAAAGTTGCAATGCGTGAACTACCGAATTTTCCGAAGGCTGATCAAAAATTAAATAGCATTCCGGAAGAATATAGGATTGAACAGAATTATCCGAATCCGTTCAATCCAAGT
>JASEGV010000161.1 GCA_030017895.1 Bacteroidota bacterium
GCCAACAAAATTAGTTCCTTCGGTAGTACCTGCATTGCCTGTGAGATTCCAGGCTGCTGCGATTCCAGTTTCGTCCTCACCCGCTATCCTGGCGGTGTTTCCAGGATTTCGTTTTATTACCTGATTTGCTGCAGCCCCATTTATACCAATATCGGAAAACAAAATAGTTCCATCAAGGATTTTTGGTGAAGTAACTGTATTATCTGGAATAGTTCCTGCAATCCGTGAGCTGTCAACGAATGCTTGCTGGGGAGTGGAAAGTGCAAACTTCGCCGTGTCGGAATAAGATGAGTTCAAACTGTATCCAACTGCTGTAAGCGGAATCCTCGATAGTAATTCCGGCTCTGCCGCAACTTGTAAACTCATCCAGTATGGTCTATCAAATTTAACATCTGCACTAAAAGGAACTTGGTCGCCAAGTATTGTACTAAAGAGACCTCGTTTCACTTGCAGTATTTTCTGTTCTGTCCAGATAGCAATTCCTCCACTACTGGTTTCGTATAATCGATATGTTATCGAATACGAATCATCCGGTTTCGGATTACCCAAACTATCCGTTAGCACACCTTGATATGATAGCGTGCGGGGGATTTGTGCATACATTAGCCCAGAGCAGAGAGCTAAGAGCACTGTTGCTAAAATTGGGTCTTCGCGTACTCGAGTGGGTCATTTTATATCTCCTTGAGCATGCAAGTA
>JASEGV010000162.1 GCA_030017895.1 Bacteroidota bacterium
ATTGCTTTATATGAAAACTCTGCAATTTCTATCCCTGCCTGTATCGGTACAAATCGTAAGCCTCTCACAAGAATTTTCTTAATGCGCTGGGTAAACTTCGCTGCTACTATATACGACAATTCCTTCTCCTCGAAGAAATTCAAGCATTTTTCACCGAAAAACCCATTGTCTGCTCGTATCAACCCCACTTTCATCGCACCCAAAAGAGAAAAGGTCTCCTCTAAAAAGTTTACCATGTTGTTGGATGAGGATGTATTTCCAGCTCGAAGCCAACCATTAGCAACAACTTTCAATTCGGCGATAAAGGCAATAAGTGGATGTTGACTCGGACGTCCGGGTTTACGCGGATTATAGCCTCGCCGACTCCCTTCTTGTTCTCCATAACGCTCAATGACTGTACTGTCTAAATCAAGCGTCACTTTCATCGGTCCATATAAACCCAGTGTCCATCGTTGAAGTGATGGGAATATCTCATTGTTCTTCTGCAAACTGAACTTCCGAAAAAATCGACTGAAGGTGCTTTCAGAACCAACTTCTTTCCAACCAAAAATCTTTTTGAGAACTTCGTCATATCTCAATAACGCACAATGTGCAAATCGATTTCCACCTACCCAAATGCTCACTAAAAAACTCATCACGATATCCACAGGATTGTATCCTCGATTTGATCCCGGTTGCGGAAGACCTTGTC
>JASEGV010000163.1 GCA_030017895.1 Bacteroidota bacterium
CAAGCGACTGTGTTGCGACCGCGCCTACGCCAGCTTCAGCCCAAGCTACTATCGAACCTACAGAAAACCAGTGTGATTGTACAGCAACTCCCAACTCACCAGTAACCGAATCTCGTGCAACAATGGAATATGTATGGACGAGTTGATTTTGTGTGTAAGTATTTAGAATATAACTGATTTCAAATTGCAGATGTTAACATTATTTCTTATCTTGTGATGTGAGTTTATGGAGGTCAAGTCCTGTGCAACCGTAAGTAGCCTAACCCCGCCAGGTCCGGAAGGAAGCAACGGTCAGTTACCCAAAGTGTGACACAGGGTAGCTTGACCTCTTTGATTTATGATTCTACCAATGATGAATAACTACCATCGGCGGAAAAATATTTTATCGGGATACTTGAAATTGTTAACCACCGAACCGAACGAGTATTCACTCAGGATAATTGACTTACTTTGTCCTATAGGCAAAGGTCAGCGGGCTTTAATCGTCGCGCCGCCGAAAGCCGGCAAAACAATTTTGCTGAAACAGATAGCATTGTGTTGTTGGTTGACGAAAGACCGGAGGAGGTAACCGATTTCCGGCGTTCGGTAGATGCGGCTTTGTTTGCAAGCTCGAGTGACAGCGAACGCGAAAGTCATGTACGACTCGCATCGCTTGTTTTAGAATATGCAAAAAGAGATGTAGAAACAG
>JASEGV010000164.1 GCA_030017895.1 Bacteroidota bacterium
AGGAGGGGGGAAGCAAATGGAAGGAACGGGGAAAGGGCGACATGGGGAAACGGTGACGAGGTCAATGAGTGTTAAATCGACAAACCGTGGTTTAAAATATTGAATAATGAATATCGAATGTTGAATTTCGAATTATGAAGTATGAAACCTTCAAAAAATATTTAGGAAAATAGGAGGGGAGAAGCAAATGGTAATTGAAAAGATTGTAAAGATTTGAATAATTTAAAAGATTTTTACTTATCTACTTCATAACTTTTGCCATTCCACTCCTACTTCCTTATATTTGATCCATGAAAAAATACACGCTTAAAAAATCCGTCTTTGGCGATAATTTGCACCTTGTTTCTCCCCAGCGATTTACAATTAATTACAGGCCGGAACTCAATGATTCGCAATACGAAGCTGTAACCTCTGTCAATGGTCCGCATCTGGTAATTGCCGGCGCCGGCACGGGAAAAACACGAACAATAGTTTATAGGGTTGCATATCTTGTCGAATTAGGCGTTAAGCCGCAGAACATATTGTTGCTGACTTTCACACGTAAAGCTGCTCAGGAGATGCTTCGTCGCGCTGCGATGCTTTTAGATTCGCGCTGCGAAAGTGTTGCTGGCGGAACGTTCCACTCGTTTGCCAACAGTGTTCTCCGAAAATATGCCGCACTAATCGGTTATGAGAACTCTTTTAC
>JASEGV010000165.1 GCA_030017895.1 Bacteroidota bacterium
AAACGATCCGCATGCAAAAATATCGTTTATGTTATTTCCTTTGATTTTATAGATACCGTACTGCGTTACACTCGCAGGTATTCCTTTCCATGGTCCAGGTTGCATAGGATTGCGTTTATGATACATCCCAGAACCAACTACATAGTATTCAACACCAGCTTTAAACCAAATACCATGTATATTGTAAGGTATTCCTTCAATAGAAATTGCTGTTACTTTAATACCGTCTATTCTGAATATTATTTTATCAAATGTAACATATTGTTTAGCGGCAACTGCATATATCTCTGTTTCTCCTGTTTTAAGATTTTTATCACCGTAAATATCATAAACATCCAAATCCGTCCCGCTCTCCAAACGCCGCCAACTGACGCCGTTGAAATATCGAATATTTCCTCCATCGCCAACCACATACAAATCTCTTGAACTAGTTCCCCAAATCTTTCGTATCCTAAATCCACCTTGATAACCACGTGTTGAGCCATGAAACTTCCATCGCTGTCCATCCCAGTGTTCTGGAATACTCGAGCCCACCCATATATCATTTGGACCGAATGCAAAAACACAATATAGCTCGCCATATCCATAGCCAATGTCAGAAGTTGTGAACAACTCCCAACCCTGTCCATTCCACTTAGCCACATTGTATGGAGGATTAACCCAGTTTCCAAGAGAATCTTT
>JASEGV010000166.1 GCA_030017895.1 Bacteroidota bacterium
CCGCATCACAACGAAGACGTGGAAACAATCAAACGAGAGTTAGATTCGGACCAACTGGAGCAGCAAAGATTCTATTCTCATTGCGACCTAATACATACGCTCCGTGGGATGAACCGATTAGAGATTCTCTTGGATATAATGGTTCTGCAGATTCATACATCAAGTATCTGCAAACCATTAACGAATTACTTAACGAACTACGTCCTACGTGTGAACAACACGGATTCACACTCGGCGACTTGCCGAACAGATTGCTAAGACCGCACTCAAGCGTTCCAAAATTAATTGATGAATACTACTGGATGACAATAACTCAGAATTGGCAGCCCCCAACTTTGGGAACATTCAGAAATTGGGCTGAGTGGAGTGTTGTGGATTAAACGGCGTCGGCTGCAGCTAACACGCATAAAAATGAATCTAAGGTTTAACATATTGAAGTCTTACGTTTCGCTCTTGGACACATTGCTTCGTGCGCGAGAATGGATTTTTCATAGCGCACTCAGCAACGTCATTTTTATGCGAGACGTTAGCCGAAACGGCGTTATTCAACAACAATAAGAAAGGAGTTAATTATGTTACCTTTTACTTTTTTCCATCCAATTCTTGAAGCACTGAATGATGGAAAGGTTATTAGAACATCGATAGCTATTGCGCTACAAATTATGGGAATACTATC
>JASEGV010000167.1 GCA_030017895.1 Bacteroidota bacterium
CAAGTGTATCTATCTGGAAAAAATACTCGTGTGAAGTTGTATCCATACTCAAAACAATTAGCTCTGCGCTTGAGTCAATTGGTGTGCTGTTTAAGAGTCGGTAAGCTTTGTATTTGTATGTACGCTTTGGAAGCAAGCCTTCGTCTAAAATTAGTGTGTCGAGCGGTGAGCTTGGAGCGGTGAGTATAGTTTGCCCTTCACGTGTGAGCTTGAAAGCTCGGCTTATAGTCGTATCAACGAAGCGAACTCTTATAAATGCGTCGGTAACTCCTATGTCTTCAGCCGTCAAAACTATCGGCGGAATATAAGGCGGAACATCGGGCGGTACTACCCGCTCGCGACAGGAATAGAAAAATAGCAAATATAAAATAGCGAATAGCAAAAGAAAGATTGGAGATTTTAGATTGTAGATTTTAGATTTCAGATTTAGAAAATTCGTATTTGTTTCGTGATTAGAATTTAGGACTTCGGATTTAATTTTCATTGTTTAAGCTCCGTGAATGATGAATTATGAATTTAGAATTCCAATTTATAAATTTGTTGGGTGGACAATTTCTTGCCACCCTATATTTTAAACCTATACCTCTTTTACTAATATCACACATCGTTAGCCTTTTAATTGTTAATGTGCAGTTATTAATTGTGGGTTTAATATACATCCCCTAA
>JASEGV010000168.1 GCA_030017895.1 Bacteroidota bacterium
TTTTACAAAAAACACTTGACTTTCAATATTAGGGGATGTATATTAAACCCACAAATAATAACTGCACATTAACAATTAAAAGGACAGCGATGTGTGATATTAGTAAAAGAGGTATAATATGAAACCCAATCAATTAATCATTCAATCTTTAAATCTTTTAATCATAATATTTTTGTTTTGCTTTTTAATTAATTCTTTACTTGCCCAACCTGCCCGTCCGGCTCGCCCGATAGTCGAGCAGGCAGGCCGTGAAACCTGGTGCGGCGTAACCTGGCTCCCTGCTGTGAAGCTATCGCCCGAAGGGACTACTGGATACATATCACGTATGACTGTGCAGGGTGATACCGTTCATTTAGTTTTTGAGAATTCGGACACATACAGATTACCATATGTACGGTCAACGAATGCAGGTATCGACTGGGAGCCAATAAGAGAACTAATTATAGACACAGTACAATTTCCATACTGGAATGTTTCAAATTTAAAGATAGCGTCGAATGATAAAAAATTATATATTTTTTTTATCGGAGGGAGCCATGGTTCAGGACAAACTCCAATTTTTATGTTATCATCTTCTGACCATGGAGATTCTTGGACTGAACCCAGGGCAATCAATCAGGGCAACCCTTTTCCACGTAATGTTGCAATACTTGGCGATAC
>JASEGV010000169.1 GCA_030017895.1 Bacteroidota bacterium
GTTTTTTATACATAATTTATTGCTTCAAAAGTAACTTTCCAACTTAAGCATTATAGTATAACAATCTTCTTTCTATTGACCCCGTTCCCCCCTCAATTGCTGATGATGCATTAATTGGTATAGAAAATATCTGGGGAAGTAAGGGTGTATCGTACAGAAACAATGGAGCGGGTGGACCTATATTTAGTTCACCTCTTGCACTGATGTTCGGTATGAATAATCAAGTACTTCCTGTTGAGCAAATTGAATCAGGCTTGGTTAGCGAATACAAGTTAGCGCAAACCTATCCCAATCCTTTCAACCCAACGACAATTATCAATTATCAATTGCCAATCGGGAGTTTGGTAACATTAAAAATATACGATGTTCTCGGTCGTGAACTGACTACACTAGTGAACGGTTTCGAAGAAGCGGGATATAAGTCAGTAGAATTTGATGCAAGTAATTTCCCGAGCGGTGTGTACTTCTACCGGATACAATCTGGTTCGTTTAGTGAAACCAAGAAACTTATTTTGATGAGGTAATATCTTGTATGTCGAAATGCCATTTCGACTTACATAGCCCCGATTTATGAACAATCTTTCGTTAGGTAAAAAATCGGAAGATTTACAGAGCCGGTTTCTCAGCGTGGGAAGTCGGCTCTTTTT
>JASEGV010000170.1 GCA_030017895.1 Bacteroidota bacterium
CGATAAAATCTATAACACTAAACTTATATTTGAATTTTTGGAACTGCCCTTAAGTATTAATGCTAATGAGAGCGTCTCTATGATTTACAAAGATTCTGTATTTGTTCTTCCGAAGGGTCGTGAATCTAAGATAGTTACCTCTCGATTAGATACCATCGGAACAGCGATTGTGTTATTTACAACGACAGAGAGAATCACCAACTATGGACTTCAATTAAAATCAAAGATCCAAAAATGGCCGAATAATTAAATGAGAATTTCGCCTAACAGCTACAAAAATGTAAAATGATCCATCCCGCTTGCCACCTAAAGAAATTGGTCTATCATCGTGTCAAGCGGGACGGCATTTTTGTTGCACCCGTTATGCGCCACTTGCCCTAAAGAAAAAGGAATGTTACCCCAATGCCTTTATACAAAATAGCACATAAGCAGCTTGAACTCATAAAAGAACACCCATTCAAGTTTGAAAGGGATATTCAAGCAATTGTCGAAACCAATCTGAGCTCGCTTTTCGGGTTACAACTAGTCCGTGGAGAGTTTCAACTTGGCAATCTTAGGATTGATACGCTGGCTTATGACAAGGACGCCAAAGCTTTTGTAATCATCGAGTTCAAAAAGGGTGCAAATTATTCAGTTGTCG
>JASEGV010000171.1 GCA_030017895.1 Bacteroidota bacterium
ATTTAGGACAACGAAGGATGATGGTCAGAGACAAAGCTATGGAAAAAAGGTTGAAGATTATTCGAGTGTTACAGTGATGCTGCCATTGATAACGGAAGAAGATGTTGATAGAAGAATATATTTTAAGAAAGGAGACCGTAATAGTAATTACCGTCATTGTGAAGCACGAGACATCGAGACGATGGTTCGGTTATTGAAGAGTGCAAAATCGCAATGTGGATTACTTAGTGGAGCAGAGTTGAGTGTTTTGATGAACCGGAGTTTGAGTACAATACGAAAATACTTAGATGCTTATAGAGAAAAGACTGGAGAGATACTTCCGTTGAAGGGATACGTTTTAGATCAAGGAAGTGTTCCTACACACAAGGGAATAGTTTTAAGCTTATACGAACAAGGAATATCGCCATCAGATATAGTGTTGAAAACTAGGCATAGTCAAGATGCAGTTGACAGATACATCAAACAATATGAGCAGATAAAGAAACTTATACGCAAAGGAATGAATGATAGGGCTATCAAAGAAATTACAGGCCGTTCTTTGAAAGTTGTTAAAGAATATATTAAATTGTATCACGAATTAAATCCGACTG
>JASEGV010000172.1 GCA_030017895.1 Bacteroidota bacterium
TCTTAAATATACAAAAAAAAGTATTCAATAAGTCAATTTTTGGAACCGCCCATAAAGCAATAGGATGGCAGCGGGCACGAAGGTTTACTGTGGTGAGGAAGAATATCGAATTATATCCCAAAGCAACGGGAAAAGAATTGGTATTGTTTCCTGAAGAGGTAGATCGAAAAGCATATCGATACAGTATATGGGAGATGTATCGAAAGCGTAGTGATTCTGAAAATAGGATCAAAGAATTGATCCGCCTAAGGCGGATTGCGATTCGAGGATTTAGTTCGCAGAAGTTTTATGCGACAGAGGCAGCATTTCGGTTTGCATTGGTAGCGTATAATGTAATGGCATTATTCAGGTTAATAGCTTTAAAAGATAAGAAAGCTCGCAGGATGGCAACCTTATATTTGAAATGCATTGCATTAGGAAGTTGGACAATATCTAAACATCGTAAAACTGTATTGAAGCTGTCTGCACCAGATAAAAAAAGAGAATGGATTGCCGGTTTATTTAAACCCAGATTGTTCAATAGGCTATAAATTTCTAATGACCGCCATTAGGGAAA
>JASEGV010000173.1 GCA_030017895.1 Bacteroidota bacterium
TTTTTAGTTTACTGCCCGGATGATACAATCTCGTTATTACCAAATGTCGAAACAGCTCTTCCTTTACCTGACCAAAACCTATTGCATCATAAATTCTACCAAATATCAACTCCGGACCTATTACTTGTATCTGTCCGTTTTTTATTGTGCTCAGATAACTTTCTATTAACGCATCATCCCGATTTACAAAAAGTGTTATTTCCCCTTGTAGTTCTTGAAGATATTGACGTGCCTTCTGATAAAGAAATTCTATTTCCTGTTCTGTTTTTCCGGTGCCGAGCGTTTTTACTACTTTGTACTTTCCACCATCTTTAGAGATAATTTGAACGCTGATACTTTTATTTCGGTTCTTATTTTTTCGAATAAACATGCCTTAATATAGCTCTGCAGCACCCAATTTGACAAGCCCTAAGACGCCAACCTATTATTTTACAATGATTTAATTTTTTGTTGAAAGAGGCTTGCGGAAGACAAGAAGGGATACAACACTGACTCTCACAATGAGTTATACTGGAATCAATTTTTCATTTGTTAAACCGGTTGCTCAAATAGTTG
>JASEGV010000174.1 GCA_030017895.1 Bacteroidota bacterium
GGATTAACCCTTTCCGACAACGTTCCCGATGCTAAAACAATCTGGCTCTTTCGCGAACAACTCACCAAAGCAAGTGCGATAGAAAAACTATTCGGACTTTTTAATAAATATCTCAACAACGAAGGACTTATTGCTCATGAAGGGAAAATGGTGGATGCTAGTTTTGTAGAAGTTCCAATTCAACGCAACACCCGTCAAGAGAACAAAGACATTAAAGAGGGAAATGTTCCTGAGCGGTGGGATGAAAACCCGCATAAGGTGTCCCAAAAAGACACCGATGCACGATGGACAAAGAAGAATGGGCGAAGTTATTATGGCTATAAAAATCACGTTAAAGCCGATAAGAAAAGTAAACTGATAGATACTTATATTGTAACCGATGCGAGCGTGCATGATTCACAAGAAACGGAGAACTTACTTTCAGATTCAGATACGGGACAGTCTTTGCACGCAGACAGTGCGTACAGTGGTGAGTCGGTATCTCTAGTGGTAGAACACAAAAAAATGATTAATCAGATTCACGAAAAAGGATACAGAAATAAACCGCTTACCG
>JASEGV010000175.1 GCA_030017895.1 Bacteroidota bacterium
TCGGTGCAATCGCTTCAATTGTTTTCTGCTTCGATTTAAAATTCATCCATGATGGTGCATCAACTACATTTATCTTGATACCTGATAAAGATAGCTCCGATATATTTTGGACCGATAATTCTATTACATTACCGGAGGATAAGAAAGGAACTCGATGAATTTGTTTTCCTTCATTAGTAATTTCTTGTGTGCGAGAAATTATACTCAACACAGAAATTAATATAAGTAATTTAAATAATTTCATATATTTTCTCCTTTAATAAGTCTATGACTTATCGTATATTATTTTCACAGGGACCGGGCATTACTGCCTGTGCCTCGATTTGTATATTCCCTCTTATTCTTTCATCTAATTCGATTGAACCTTTACTTGTTAATTTTAGCGGGTTGCCCGTGGGTTGTACCAACCAGTATTCTATACTGTTGCCTGATATTATATCCCAATTTATTTTCAACGGATATTTTGCATGCTTTACCTTAAAAGATATTTTTCTTTTTACTTTATCAGGTGGT
>JASEGV010000176.1 GCA_030017895.1 Bacteroidota bacterium
TTATAAAAAATATTATCTTTGCCGTTATAGGAGAAGTAACTGCGAAATCGTTACGAAAGTTTGGAATTGAACCGGTTGTAATAGCCAAACCCTCAACTATCGAGGGGATAGTTGAAGGAATAAAGAATTACTTCACTAAAAAGATTTAAACGTTTTACATGCCTGAGAGTTCGGTTCTCTTAGTTTGTAGGAAGGACTTGTCCTTAAAATATATCCCAATTGGACCCCAAATATCTCATTCCGTTTAACCGTATAATTTTCCAAAAAAAAATAAAAGCTATAACTCTTTATATTTCAGTTATTTACGGGTGGAGCAAATGCGCAAAAAAATTAGGTTGTCAAATAAACAATGTTTATATTGCTACACCTAAATTTTTGGTGTTGATGGCTTGCCCGGGCGGCATAGTCGAGCGGGTTTATCAAAAATTTTCAGGGCTGAAAATAAAGTTTTATTTATGGGCGGTTCCAAAAATTGACTTATTGAATACTTTTTTTGTATATTTAAGAAAATG